>JBDNIR010000361.1:0-4305 GCA_041688195.1 Marinobacter sp. | reverse complement strand
GGGGCTTCGCCTGGATGGTGCCCAAGCCTGTCAATTGGGGCTTGTGCACCAGTTCTGCAACAGCGGCGAAAGCCTGGATGACGCATTGCAGGCCGCGCTTGACCAGATCCGTCGTTGCGCACCCCATGCCACCGCCGCCACCAAAGCGCTGCTACACAGGGTCGGACACGAACCTATGGCTGGCCTGCTGGATGATGCGGCCAAACAGTTTGCCCATGCGATCCACAGTGATGAAGGCGCGGAAGGCACCCTGGCCTTTATACAGAAACGGCCTCCGAGCTGGGCTGAGGCTGACAACCCGGAACCGGCCGATCCCGCCAAAGGACACTGACATGCTGACAAAGCTTCTGATTGCCAACCGGGGTGAGATTGCTGTCCGGATTATCCGCACCGCCCGTCAGCTCGGTTATCGCACGGTGGCGGTTTACTCCGACGCCGATGCCCACGCACTGCATGTAGAACTGGCAGACGAAGCCGTGGCGATTGGTCCGGCCCCGGCATCAGCGTCTTATCTCAATGTGGAGGCAGTGTTGGAAGCCGCCCGCAAAACCGGAGCCGATGCCATCCATCCGGGGTACGGCTTTCTGTCGGAGAACGCGAATTTTGCGGCCGCCTGCAAAAAAGCCGGGCGGGTATTTATCGGGCCGCCGGAGGCCGCCATTGAGTTAATGGCCAGTAAGCGGCGCTCCAAAATTGCCATGCAAGAGGCCGGCGTACCCTGCGTTCCAGGTTTTGAAGGCGACAACGCCAATGATGAAGAGCTGATGGCTGCAGCGGGCGATATTGGTTATCCGTTAATGATCAAAGCCTCCGCCGGCGGTGGTGGCCGTGGCATGCGACTGGTGCGTGACGAACGATACCTGCAGGACGAAATCCGGCGGGCGCGATCCGAGGCCCAAAACGCGTTTGGTGATGATGAGCTGATTCTTGAAAAAGCAGTGATCGAACCCCGCCATATCGAAATCCAGGTATTCGCCGATCAGCACGGCAACGCGGTCTATCTGGGCGAACGGGATTGCTCGATTCAACGTCGGCACCAGAAAGTGGTGGAAGAAGCGCCTTCTCCGTTCATGACCCAGGAGCTGCGACAAGCCATGGGTAAGGCTGCGGTACAGGCAGCCCTGGCCTGCGGATATGAGGGTGCAGGCACCGTTGAATTCCTGGTAGACCAGGAACGCAACTTCTACTTTCTTGAGATGAACACCCGCCTGCAGGTAGAGCATCCGGTGACCGAACTGGTCACCGGGCAGGACCTGGTCGCCTGGCAACTGGCCGTGGCGGAAGGCGAACCGCTGCCCCTGAGCCAGGGCGATATAACCCTGACCGGCCATGCCATCGAGGTGCGGCTCTATGCTGAAGATCCGGCCAACGGCTTTACCCCACAGACAGGCACACTCCACAGGTTTGAGCCAGCCATCACCGAAGGCATCCGGGTGGACACCGGCGTTCGCAGCGGCGATATCGTAACGCCCTATTACGACCCCATGCTGGCCAAAGTAATTTCCTATGGGCGAAACCGCAACGAAGCCCGGAGGCGGCTGCTTCGGGCGCTTCAGGACACCGTCATCTTCGGCGTCTCCACCAACCGGCATTTCCTCAGCCGGATTATTGCCGATCAAACCTTTGGCGCGGGTGCTGCCACCACCGCCTTTCTGAACCAGGCGTTTGCTGCCGACAGCAGTATGGCACCCGCCGAGGCGACCATGACAGAAATCGCTCTGGCCGGGGCCATCCTGAGCGCAGGTAGCAGCGCTGCCGCACACTGGAGTAACAGTTCTTCTTCGGCAGTGCCTTTATCCCTTGATATTGATGGCACCGCTATTTCGATCAGGGTGAACAGGTACGGCCAAAGCGTCGACGTTCTTAGAGGAGAAGATTCCCTATCGTTCGATATCCAGTCGCTGACTGACACCCAGATAGCCTTTGTCGCCAACGGCGTCCGTCAGGTTTGCCATTACCAGCGTCGGGGCGATCAACTATATTTGCAGGCGCTCGGGCGCTCGCTTTGCGTCACCGATCTCACCCACCAGCCCCCAGCGGCAATAAACGAAGCCAGCTCTGGCCGACTGCTGGCGAGCATGGACGGAGGTATAGTCGACGTGCTGGTTACAGAAGGAGATGAAGTCAGGCGGGGTGACACGCTGGTGATACTCGAAGCCATGAAAATGGAGCACCCGGTAAAAGCTGACCGGGATGGCCAAGTCAGCACCGTACATACCGCTCAGGGCGATCAGGTTCGCCGTCATCAGGTGCTGGTTGAACTACAGCCTCACCAAAATGATTGACAACGGAAAGCCGCGCTTTTAGTCCGCGACTTTCAGCACAATCTTGCCCTTGGCCCGGCGTTCAGTCAGCGCGTTAAGGGCCTGGACGTAATCTTCAAACGCGAACACTTCACTGATCCGGGGTTTGATCTTGCCCTCGGAATAAAGCTTGAACAGATCCATCATGTTCTGGGCACTGACTTCTGGCTCTTTCTGGGTAAACGCTCCCCAGAACACACCCATCACGGCACAGCCTTTGAGCAGCGTCAGGTTGGCTGGAATTTTCGGGATGTCACCGGCCGCAAAACCGACGATCAGATGGCGACCTTTCCAGGCCATACCCCGCAAAGCCTGCTCAGTAAACTCACCGCCGACCGGGTCATAGACAACGTCCACACCACGGTTGTTAGTCAGTTTCTTGATGGTGTCTTTGAGTGGCTCATCAGCGTAATTGATTACTTCGTCGGCACCGGCCTGCTTTGCCACCTCCAGTTTATCGGCACTGCTGGCGGCAGCAATGACATGGGCGCCCATGGCTTTGCCGAGTTCAACGGTGGCCAAACCTACGCCGCCACTGGCGCCCAAGACCAGCAATGTCTCACCCGGCTGGATATTCGCCCGTTGCTTGAGTGCGTGGTAGGACGTGCCATAAACCATGGTAAAAGCAGCGGCTTCTTCATCACTCATGCTTTCGGGAACCGGCAGCAGGTTTGCTTCTGCCACCACCACTTCTTCCGCAAAAGCACCGTAGCCGGTCAAGCCCATCACCCGGTCGCCAGCCTTGAAACGAGTCACCTTTTCGCCAACCGCCAGGACTTCTCCGGACATTTCGCCCCCGGGAGAAAACGGCATGTTCGGCTTAATCTGGTATTTACCCTCAATAATGAGGGTATCCGGGAAGTTCAGACCAGCGGCACGCACCCGGACCTTAACGCCACTGCCATTGGCTTCCGGGCTTTTGGTGTCTTCAATAACCAGCGTGTCCGCCGGACCATATTCCTTGCAAAGAATTGCTCGCATGGTGTCTCACTCCAAAGGTTGAGGTGGCGTTACGCTGAAACCGGTAACGACAGATAGTGCTTAACCTAACTCCGGACTCGCCATGAATCAAATAAACAGCTTTAATGGTTTTTGATAAGCTTGGCGAATGGCCCATTGAATTCGGCTATCCTACGCCGGTGTCCCGGCCGCCCTGGCACACCTCACTGAGCGACGAAGAGAAGCCCTTGTTCGACATCATCTATAGCCTTGAAATGATAGGCGTTATTGCCTTCGCTATCTCCGGAATGATCGCCGCGCGCCGGCAGAATATGGACCCGGTGGGAGTGTTCACCATCGGTTTTGTAACCGCTCTGGGCGGGGGCACCCTGCGGGATACCCTGTGTAACGAAGTACCCTTCATATTCCGTAAGGATCAGGTTTACGCGTCGATTTCATTCGCCGGCTGCTGGCTGTACTTCTTGTGCCAGTAGTGGCTGGAGAGCGAAACCCTTTCCCTCGGCATTGGCCTGCTATTCATTGTTGTGATTCGCCTGCTGGCGGTACATTTTGATATTCGCCTGCAGCGGGACCCGCATCATTCGTAAGACTGTTTCTGAACAAAATTTCATAACTTGGCCTGATTAACGCCAGCCGGTACCATTGCTGTTTTTTCCAAAGGGTACACCCGGTCATGCTTGAACGACTGTTTAAACTGCAGGCCCTGTTGTTCTTCGGCGGTTTCCTGCTGATCTGTGCCCTGTCATTCAAGCGTGTTACCGGGGCGGTGATGATTGACCTGCCAGCCCTCGGCGGCTCAGAAAAACTGCGCGCGGAAAACCTCAAGGTTTATACTGTGTGCTCGTTCGAGGGCGATTAACCCCGAACACCTGTTAACACGAGCAGAGGATGTTTCATGGCGGCTTACGAACACCACTGGAAAGACGGCACGGCCATCCGTCTGCCCCTCGGCAAGATCGTTTGTGTGGGTCGCAATTATGCCGAGCACGCCAAAGAACTGAATAACCCCATTCCTGATACGCCCTTGCTTTTCATCAAGCCC
>JBDNIR010000360.1:0-3152 GCA_041688195.1 Marinobacter sp. | reverse complement strand
CAGCGTAGCAGCGTGGATTTACCCGTTCCCGATGGACCAATAATGACAATGATCTCTCCCTTCTCAATGGTCAGATCAATACCGTCGAGAACCACACTCTTGCCGAAGTGTTTACTGAGAGACTTGAGTTCAATCATCGGCTGTAAGCCCTGTTCAGGCGAGTTTCCAGATACTTCTGCAATTGTGAAAGCAACTCGACCACGATCCAGTACATCACTGCGGCGACGATGAACGCCTCAAAATACAGGAAGCTGCCGGATGCTTCTTTCTGGGTGGCCCCCATCAGTTCCGTGACCCCCAGGGTAAACGCCAGAGAGGTGGCCTTGATCATGTCGATGAAGTAGTTCATCAGTGTGGGCAGGGCGACCCGGGTGGCCTGCGGCAGAATGATGCGACGCATCAGCTGGCTATTGGTCATGCCAATCGAGAGCGCGGCCTCGGTCTGGCTGCGATCCACCCCGATGATGGCGGCCCGGATCGATTCCGCCATATAGGCGGAAAAGTGTAGGGTCAGGCCCATGATGGTAGCGGTGACGCCGTCTATCACCGTTAACGCGCTGAACAGTTGTGGCAGCCCATAATAGAACAGGAACAACTGGACCAGCAGCGGCGTGCCCCGGAAAAACGAGATAAACACGATGGTCAGCTGATTCAGTATCGGGGTACCCAACACCCGCACCACTGCGAACAGGCAGGCAAGAATCAATGCCATGACCATGCCGGCCCCCGCCAGTTGCAGGGTAAGGGGCAGATAGCCAAGCAGAACGGGTACCAGTCCGAGCATGTACTCGACGTTCAGAGCGTCCATAGGGTGTCAGGCCTTGTGGCGCCCCTCAGGGCTGGGTGATGTCAGTGCCAAACCATTTCTCGGAAATGGACGCCAGGGTTCCGTTTTCCCGCAAGGCTGCCAGAGCCTGGTTCACCTCGTCCCGCAGGGCCCGCCCTGCTTCTGTGTCCTGGAACGGATAAGCGTTGGTGATCTGTGAGAAGATCTGGCCAGCCAGCGCCAGTGGCAGGGGTTTGTCCTTGATGATCTGGCTGGCGCTGACCCGGTCCATCACAAAGGCATCCACGCGGCCAAGGGCGGTGTCGCGCTCAATATTGCTCTCATAGGTCTTGATGTTGATCTGGTCGGCGTAGGGCAGTTCGTGCAGCAGTGCCTCGAAATTGGAGCCGAGGTTCACCGCTACCGTTTTGCCTTTGAGGTCCTCGACATCCTGAATCTCGGTGTTACCTTGTTTGACCACCACCTGGGCGCCGTCGTAAACGTAGGGCTCACTGAAAATATACGCTTTCTGCCGTTCTTCGGTGATGGTGATCTGATTGGCGACGGTGTCGATGCGTCCGGACTCCAGCATGCCAAACAGCCCCGAGAAATTAGCAGTCTGGAAGGTAATCTCGCGCCCCATCTCCTTGCCCAGGGCGTTCATGACATCTACGTCAAAGCCTTTAAGTTCGTCCTGCTCCACGAAGGTGAACGGGAAATATTGCCCGGACATGCCCACTCTCATCGGGTCCTCCTGGGCGAGCAACTGCGGGCTGACAATGAGCGACAAAATCATGAATGTGTTGATTAGCCAGAATTTCATAGTATCTCCTGAGTTTGTGTGCCAGTACGCCAATTATAGCCCGGACCTGAGTTCGCTTTGAATGTCTGAGGTCATTTCTCCTCGTCATCGCGAGCCTTTCGGGCGGCAAGGGCTTCCGAAATATTATGGTCGATCCGACGCATCAGCTCGTCATCCGCCCGCCCTGACGAGTAGCCCTTCAATAATTCCGTGCTGGTACGGAGGTTACCGATGAAGGACCGGCAATGTTTACACATCATCAGATGCATTTTGACAGACAGGTTTTGTCGGGTGCCCAGCTCGTTATCAATATAGTCGCTGGCGATTTCCGCCAGATCCCTGCACATCAGCATTCGCCCGTCTCCTGGAAGGTTTCCACCATAAGAAAAATCTTCTGCCTGGCCCGGTGCAGAAGCACTCTCAGGTTAGAGGCACTGACATCAAGAATGTTACAGACGTCAGCGGATTTATGTTGGTGGACCTCATAGAGCATAAGCGCTGAACGTTGGGTTTCCGGCAATGCGGAGAGGTGTTTGTCCAGGCAATTACTGAGCGCGCCGTTTTCCAGTAACGCCTCAGCGGAATCGTGAAACTGCAGTTTGGGTGGAACGGCCCAGCGCCCCGAGGCATTGAAACGGTCGGCCAGCTCGGGGTCGAGAGTTTCAGAAAAATCCGTTATGACTTCCTTTTTGTTCGAACGCAGTTTGTTCTTACACCGGTTGGCGACAATACGGTGAAGCCAGGTTTTAAGACCTGAACGCCCTTCGAACTTCCGAATGGCATCAATCACCGAGACCCAGCAATCCTGAACTACCTCCTCAGCATTGGCATGATCGAGATAGAACCGGGCTACTGCCAACATGCCCGGGGTATAAAACCGAACGGCTTGTTGAAAATCGGCTTCATTGCCAGCTTGAAGGCCAGTGATCAGAGCCTCTTCGTGCCCTTCCAGTTTCTCGGGTTTCATTCCTTGCGCCCTTTAAAAATGTGAATGATGAAGCGGACCAAATCCTGAGATACAACCTCGCCCGGACACTAGAGTATTCAGAGAGGGGGAAAGTTCCCTATTGCTGATCGATCATTAAAAAATATTAGGTGGCTTATGCAGTTCCGGCAAATCGAAGGGCTGAGAAGGTTAGACATGATGTCCAGGTTAAAGCCGGTAATGGTCCAGAATGCCAGCCATATCCTCGCCCAGCTCGACCACATTGGGAATGCAAGTATCTCTCTGTGCGAAGGAGCGTAAACCAATGATTTGCGCCTGGAGGAGGCGGGCAAGACGTTTGCAGTCCACCTCCGGTTTTAGTTCGCGATTGCTTTTGGCCTGTTCCAGCACCTCTCCGAGGCGGTGCTCAATTGCATCAAGTACCCGATTAACTTCCTGGTTGATCGGCAAATGGGTGTTGCTGGTTTCCAGAAGGGTCTTTACCACCATGCAAGCGCGCGAAGGTATTGGACCGTCCGGCTTACAGGCCAGTGCAATTTCTCTCAGGTAATCCTGCAAGCCCTCAATAATGGAGGGGTATTTTGCCAGGTGACTGGAAAGATGGTCGCCGGACTCTTTGGCATAGCAGGCCAACGCTT
>JBDNIR010000359.1:0-2469 GCA_041688195.1 Marinobacter sp. | reverse complement strand
GCGCGTGATGTCGAGTCAGCTCACCCGGATGCGGCGTTATAACGCCAACGTGCTTGGAACCCAGAAGCTGCTGGACCTGAGCCACAAATACGGCATCAAGCGGGTGGTGGTGTTATCGACCTACCACGTCTATGGCGCTGTTGCCTATAACCCGGCCCTCATAGATGAAGAAGCCCCCCTCAAGGCCGCCGGGCTGAGCGCTGATCTGATTGACTCAGTGGAGCTGGAGAATCTGGCCAACATTTACCTCTGGCGCTACCCGGACCTTAATATTACCGTGCTGCGGCCTTGCAACATTGTCGGCCCCGGCGTCCGGAATTCCATCAGCACCCTGCTCGCCAGCGAGCATGCACCGGTACTGGCAGGGTTCTCACCGATGATGCAGTTTATCCACATTGATGACATGGCCGACGCCATCATGCTTGCCTATCAGAAAGACCAGAAAGGCATCTATAATGTAGCACCTGAAGACTGGGTGGCCTATCAGCATGCCTTGACCCTGTGCGGGTGTAAGCGCATACCGATACCGTCGATACCCTCGATTCTGCCAAGGCTGATTCTGCGGACGCTGAACCTGAGAAGCTTTCCATCGTACCTGATGGATTTCTTCAAGTACCCGGTCGTGATCGACGGCCGCTCGTTCGCCAGGGCTTTTAACTTCAAGCCCCGTCGGCCGCTGAAAAACATTTTCCGGTTCTACCGGGAAAACAAAAAACCCATATAACGCCAGCCGGGCCAGCACCCGGTTCTGACGTATCACAGGATGTGATTGAGCATGGTCACAGATTTCAGCCTGGTCAGCCATTCCGGTGCAGCAGTAGCCTTTCTGCTGCTCGCCATCCTTATTGCCACTAAATATCTCAGGCGTGATACCGATCAGGCGTTGTTCCTGGCAGCCGTCGTTTCACTCATCTGGGCACTCTCTCTGGTAGCACAGACCCTTTGGAGCCAGCCCCCGTTTTTTATTCGTTATCTGGTGGAACTGCTTCGGGATGCAGCCTGGATAGCGGTGTTGTTTGCCTTGATACGGGATGGCTTCAGAAACGGGGAACTGGCGTTAAAAATCCGTTCACTCCTGGGCAGCGCGACCATTGTTCTGTTAGCCGGTCTGCTTGCGGTGGTCGCCCTCGAATACCTGATGGGCTGGAATATCCTCGATGGTAAAACCAAAATCGTGGGTCAAATCGCACTCTCGCTTCTCGGCATCTGCCTGGTAGAGCAAATCTGGCGCAATTCTGTCTCCTTCGGACGTTCGAGCGTCAAGTACATCTGCATCGGTATCGGCACCCTGTTCGCATTCGACTTTTTTATGTACGCCGACGCCCTGCTGTTCGGGCAGATCTCCAGTGCATTCTGGAATGCCCGCGGCGGAGTCAACGCCCTCATCGTGCCGCTGTTCGCCGTCAACATGATCAATACCCGCAAACAACCGGTCGATTTCCAGCTTTCCCGCTCTGCCATTTTCCATGTCGGCACCCTGGTTTTCGCTGGTGGCTACATGCTGTTTGCGGCGGCCGGCGGCTATTACGTGCGCATACTGGGCGGGGACTGGGGCGAAGCCCTGCAGGTACTCTTCTTCACCATGCTGATGGCATTCTTTGCCACCCTCCTCGTCTCAAGGCGGTTCCGTGCCCGCCTGATGATTATGATCAGCCAGAATTTCTTCGACTACAAATACGACTACCGTGAAGAATGGCTGAAGATGACCCAGGTTTTCTCCAACCTCAGTGATGATCCGCCACTTCCCGAGCGTGTCGTTCGAATTCTCTCAGGCCTGGTTGAAAGCAATACCGGTGTGTTGTGGGTACAGAACGAAGAAGGCCATTATATGCTCAGCAAATCGGTCAACCTCACACCTCCGAGATACACAACCATTGACAATAAAGCCGAACTGGTCAAGTTTTTCCAGGAGCGGGAATGGATCATCGATCTGAATGAATACAGCCTGGACCCGATACGCTACAACCTGCTTGAAATTCCGGACTCTATTCTCAAATTCCCCGATGGATGGCTGATTATCCCGATGTATCTCGGCGATGAGCTGTATGGCATTGCCCTGATTGGCGCCCCCTATTCCAGAGTCGAACTGAACTGGGAGAACTTCGATCTGGTGCGCGTGGTGGCACGCCAGACATCCAACCTGCTGGCCCAGGCTGATGCCCAAAACCGGCTTTCCCGGGCGATGCAGTTTGAGGCGGTAAGCAAAACCTCAGCGTTTATGGTCCACGACCTCAAAACCCTGATAGCCCAGCTCTCGTTGCTGGTGAAAAATGCGCCAAAACACCGGGACAACCCGGCCTTTATCGACGATATGATTCGCACCACCGACCATGCGGTCCAGAAGATGACAAATCTGGTTGAACACATCCGAAAACCCGCTGACAGCACAGGCGATGTCCAGCGGATTGACCTGTATAAACTCATATCAGAATTGGCGGATCACCACGCCAGAAACCAGCCCGAACCCTC
>JBDNIR010000358.1:0-3238 GCA_041688195.1 Marinobacter sp. | reverse complement strand
CAGGGAGGGATCAAAGCATCCTATGACACCACCAGGGCAGATCGGCTATCGGTTCCACCGAGGGTCACGGGAACCTCTGGCCTGACGAAAATCACCGCCCAATGCCAGGGCCAAACCACTCCTCAGTTCGCCGACGATATTTCCTTAATAGAGAAGCACCGGGCTCGTCCAACACCGGATCAGGTCGCGGCTGCGCGCGACCTGATCCTTATTTGTTATGTCTCTTTATCAGGCAGCAGACAACTTTTTGACACGCAACTCATGGCGATGCTGTTCGGCATGCCAAAGCTCGTATTGGGACTGCTGATTGAGCCAGCTTTCCGCCGAAGTATCAAAGGCGATGGATAGCCGAATAGCCATTTCAGGACTGATACCCGCGTTACCATTGAGAACAGCGCTAAGCGTCTTTCGGCTCACGCCGAGCGCTTGGGCCGCAGCCGTCACCGTGAGACCGAGTGGCTCAAGACAGAGTTCTTTTATCACTTCACCGGGATGGGGAGGGTTGTGCATCAGCATGACGATACCTCAATGGTAATCTTCGTAGTTCACGACCTCGGTGTCGCCATTGTCGAAGCGGAATGTCACACGCCAGTTACCGCTTACAATAACGGACCACATGCCCGAGCGATCACCTTTGAGCTCATGAAGCCTGAGAGCTGGCAAATCCATGTCTTTGGCAGCACTGGCCGCGTTTAGCCTACCGAGGATGAGACGAAGCCTTTTTGCATGGATAGCCTGTATACCGGCGGTACTGCCGGACTTGAAGAACCTGGCTAATCCCTTGTGCTTGAAGCTTCGTATCATGGAAGCAATCGTAACCCGTAACGTTTCGGGTATCAATAGACATAACGCCTCTAATCCTGGACACAAGCGGTGCTGCACTTATTACTTGAATCCAGGATTACGTGCGCTTTATTACGGTGGGTAAGGCTAATTTGCAGGCACAGGATAATGCCAGACCTGTGCTACCTGCTCAGCATAGTCTTTCCAACAAAAAGATTTTTCTGCCTGCAGATGCTGTCTCAGTTTTTCCAGTGCATCCGGCTGCCCTACCACCGAGACTGGTAAGTACACGAGACTTTGCAACAGTTGCTGTCGAATACTCGCCGGCAAACTGTGATCCGAATCAGCATGCTCGATAAGATCAGCATGATCCATCCCAGGTTTGCTTGCTTCCCAAGGTTGACATTGTATGCCATGTGTGAAGGTACCCCGTAGAGCGACCGTATCTCCGACATGATCGCCACGAGTTGTCGATGCCCCTGTTTGAGTGCACATGGGTTAATGTCATCAAGCTTTTTCTGACGATACCAGGATTTATAAGCTGGCCAGTAGTCATCGAAAACAGCTTGCCATTGCGAATCGATCGTCTCGATTCTACGTGCCCGAAAAGTAGTTGGTAGCATTTGTTCCCCTGGTAATTGCGTTACAAGTCAGTTATCACTATGATCCATACTGTGATAAATTATAGAGAGTTTATCAACAGTATGTACCATATTGATTTCCAGTGCCCGTTACAACTAAGCGTAAAATCGACCAATATTCCTGGTCTATTCAGCTTGTGGCGCATCGAGAACACCGCCACGGTTTACCGTATTGAGCGCGAGTACCAGAGCGGCGGTTTCGGCAATCCAGGCAAACATCCCTATGTCTGGGCAGTGGCCTTACTGGTCGATGGCCTTTGGGCGCGCGTGCACAATACGCGTGACCAGGGTCGGGAATGGAGTAATCTAGACCGGCTGGAAATATGGTTGCGTGAACAGGGCATCTCGCGCTGGCAAGTAGTTAATGATTTGGAAGAAGTAGGCGTCAAAAGGCTGGGTGAAGCTTATTACAAGTCATCAAAATAACCTTCGAATGTGGACTCTAAAAGACTGTGGTTTCCAAGCGTTAGAAGGCTGGTTTTCAGGAGTCTAACCATGTTTCTATAACCAGACGAAACAAGGCGTGCATATTGAACTCAATCAGAAGACGAGAGTTTCAGCTGGGTCGTTCGAAGACGCCGAGATTGGCAATTTGAGTGTCTGCTTAGCGATAGATTCAGCTTATCCGGGAATTCTGAATACTTGCCACATAACGCTGCCAACATGCGCAGCTTTGTAGTGGAGGCGAAGCCGCAACGGAAAAGCTGTCGCTGTGCTTGGCCTTGTTAGGGCTATTGCGATATAGTTGTACTGAGTTTCCGTACGTAATGGTGGATTTATGGATATCATCAGTGTAAACAAATTCAGAGACAACCTGAAAAGTCTTGTAGAGCAAGTTATTAGCAGACACGAACCCCTCAAGGTGACTCGTCGCGCTGGAGAGGCTTTCGTGATTATGAGTGCTGAGGACTGGGAAAGAGAGCAAGAAACCCTGCATGTTCTTCAGAACCGAGACCTTATGCAACAGATTTCAGCCTCCCTCGATACTCACAGCCGTGGCCAAGGATACACACCTGATGATGAGCAGATGAATGAGATCACTGGTATTTGAGGGCAGCACTTGGGAAGCATATGAAAAGATGCGCGAGAAAGATAAGAAGCTGCACAAAGCTCTTTGCAAACTGCTGAAAGAAATGCTCCGCTCTGACAACCTATCAACTGGCATCGGCAAACCTGAACCACTTAAACATAACCTATCAGGCTTGTGGTCAAGGCGCATCTCACAGAAGGACAGGCTGATATATCGGCTCGACGACAAGGCCATTTATATTTTCGCCATTGGAGGGCACTACGATCAGCTCTAACGCTAAGCGTCGCGGCGTGCTTTAGCATGTCCGACTGACGCGCATGGTTAAATGGGCCAGCGCATTTGCCAGCGGTATATTTGTGTAAGAATCGATAGACCGAGCCAAATTCCCGCGCCAGCAGCTAGTGTCTCAGATCTGGCAGGCGGCTGATCTTAAGCCGCACCGGCTGAAAACCTTCAAGATAAGCAACGACCCAGAGTTTGCCGAGAAGGTTTTTGATGTTGTTGGTCTCTATTTTAATCCGCCGGATAATGCCCTGCATGCGGGTCCGCACAGGGCGTCTTCGACCCTCACGGGTTGGCCACAGCCTTGGCGGAGCCACCGTGTTGGTGGCAGCCCCGAAACTGGAATGCATAGAAGCCGCCGCAACCATTTTCCAGGCCGCCAAACACCCTAAGGAAACGCTGATTAATTCCGTTTGCACTGCGGTTGCAGTAAAATAACGACTTCATCCTTCGCCTCGACCGGGGATTGTCGTGCAGCAAACGAGTTTTGCCCAAGCAGAGT
>JBDNIR010000357.1:0-8374 GCA_041688195.1 Marinobacter sp. | reverse complement strand
TCCTTTAGCGTCGCTGCGGTCTACCACTTGCCAGAAGCGGCGTCAGCCAGTTGATGACCAGCATGATCGCAAATGTTAAAAACAATGCCGCTACATCGAGCGGCTGAATCCAGATAAACACCGTGGTGAACAACACGGCAGACAGCATGAGTTTGCCGGCCTCACCCTGATAAAATGAGCTAATAATCTGTCGGGCGGCCCGGGCTCCGGCAAAACGGAACGCCTTGAATGCAAAATAGGCGTTGGGAAGCAGAAAAATCAGGCCTCCCAGTAGGGCAGAGTAACCGGCAACGGGATTCCTCAGAAAAAATGCCAACCCTATAAGGATCAACATCACACACTGGAATACGAGCCACCGGCCAATGGGCGGACGGCTGATACCACTACGTTGTGCTGTCGTCATCACTGCCCCAATCAACCGTCTCAAAAATGTGTGTCCGGACGGTTTTTAATCCACCTGTACGAGCGCCGCAGATTATAGGTGTTCAAATGACATGAATCAACAAAGCCACTGGCTCGCCACGGCGACGGGGCAAGCGACATTGGCGGTATTCTCACGACATTTGATCACACCTTGATCTCTTCGCCTCACTCACCCACTAGATGTAGTGTCTAACACAATTGCTGCAACTTAAGGATTCAGTCGACAGTGCTAGAAAATATGCACCAAAGATGATCTTCGAATGCTCGATAAACGCTCACCGGATCTACTTAATGTGACTCAAAATACCATCCAGCTCGTCCAGTGAGCTGTACTCGATCACCAGTTTGCCCTTGCCCCGGTTGCCATGATCTATGGCAACGCGGGCACCCAGTCGCTCCGCCAGGTCATCCTGGAGCCGACGGATATTGGGATCGATCGTGGTTTTTCCCGGTGTCTTGGCGTTGGGCTGCTCCTGTTGGAGCCGACGCACCAACGCTTCGGTCTGGCGCACGGATAGGGATTTGGCCACCACTTGCCGCGCCACCTGCATCTGCTGTTCCGGCGGCAAGGTCAACATGGCGCGGCCGTGGCCCATTTCAAGATCACCGTGTTCCAGCATGACCCGGACGTCTTCGGTCAGGCTAACCAGCCTCAGCAGGTTGGTTATCGTGGTCCGGGATTTACCCACGGCTTCTGCCACCTGAGCCTGGGTGAGGCCGAATTCTTCCTGCAGGCGCTGCAGCGCAAAGGCTTCTTCAATGGGGTTAAGGTTTTCACGCTGGATGTTCTCGATCAGCGCCATGGCAATGGCGGCTTCATCGGGTACATCACGGATAATGGCCGGGATGCGATCAAGTTCGGCCATCTGAGTCGCCCGCCAGCGACGCTCACCGGCGATCAGCTCATAACGCCCTTCACTCAGCGGCCGCACTACGATGGGCTGCATTACACCCTGCTGCCGGATTGAGTCTGCCAGTTCCTGCAATGCCGCCGGATCCATGTCCCGCCGGGGCTGGAAACGACCTCGCTGAATCAGATCGATGGGGACTTCCCGCAGTTCACCGTCATGCTCGCTGACGTCCCGACCCAGGTTTACCTTGGAGCCTGCCAGCAATGCACCCAGTCCGCGCTCACCCAATCCTCGTTTTTTCGCCGCCATGGTGTTGGTCATTCGTCCAGATGAATATCAGTCGTTGAGAATTTTCCGGTATCTTACACGGCAACGGCAGGTGATGTCTTTTGTGTGCCGTGCCGTCGGACCATTTCCCCTGCCAGCGCCAGGTAAGCGATGGCGCCCTTGGATATGCGGTCATACTTCAGCGCCGGCAAGCCGTAGCTCGGCGCCTCGGCCAGCCTCACATTGCGGGGAATCACGGCCTTATAGACCTTGTCACCAAAATATTCGGTCAGCTGGGAAGACACATCGAGTGTGAGGCTGTTGCGTGGGTCATACATGGTGCGCAATATGCCTTCTATCTGTAATGCCGGGTTTACCGTTTCCTGAATCTGCTCAACGGTATTCATCAGGGCAGCCAGGCCTTCCAGGGCATAGTATTCGCATTGCATCGGGATCAGCACCGTGTCGGCGGCCGACAGCGCGTTAACGGTCAGCAGACTGAGCGATGGCGGGCAATCGATCAGAATGTAATCGTAGTTGTCGCGCACAGTATTAAGCGCAAGCCGCAACCGATGCTCCCGGCCAATCTCGTTCATCAGGACCACTTCCGCTGCGGTCAAATCGCCATTGGATGGCAGGATATCGAAGCCCGAGGCCTCAGCAGGGATGATTACCTCGGCCGCCGTTGCCTGCTTGGTCAACAGGTCGTAGCCGGACAACGTCAGCCTGCTTTTGTCGACGCCGCTGCCCATGGTGGCATTGCCCTGAGGGTCCATATCCACCAGCAGCACCCGTCGCTTGGTCGCCGCCAGAGAAGCACACAAATTGACGCAAGTCGTGGTTTTGCCAACGCCGCCTTTCTGGTTGGTGACCGCAATGACGCGTGCCATGGCTAAGCTCCTGTTCTGGGGATACGATCAATAATGAGCACGTAGCGCTCGCCTGCGCAGCCCGGCACCACCAATGAGTGATGGGATGTGAGCTGCCAGCCATCTGGTAAGCCTGCTACTTCATCATCCGGAAACTGACCTTTCATGGCAAGGAACTCCCCGTCATCGGCCAGCAGATGCCCACACCAGTGCACCATGTTCCCAACGGCGGTAAAGGCGCGGCTGCTGATCTGAGTGTAGCGGATACTGTCATCACAAGCCTCGGCACGGCCGTGAACAACCCGAACGTTATCAAGTTTGAGTTCCAGTATGCACTGGGTCAGGAACCGGGTTTTCTTGCTGTTGCTGTCCAGTAGCGTGAACTGGATGCCAGGGTTGGCGATGGCCAACGGTATGCCGGGCAACCCGCCGCCTGCGCCGACATCCAGCAGATGCCCGGTCGTCAGAAACGGCTGAATACTCAGGCTGTCGAGCAGCTGCCGCGACACCATCTCGGCGGGCTCACGCACCGCCGTCAGGTTATAGGCCTGGTTCCATTTGGTCAGCAACGCAAGAAATGCCAACAACCGTTGTTGCTGATCAGCATTCAGCGCCAGCCCAAGCTCCTTCAAACCATCCGTGAGCTGGCGCTGCCACAGTGACTCAGTCACGGCGGTCAATCAGGCGGATTGCTTGCGCAACAGGTCGCGCTTTTTCAGGTGCACCAGCAACTGGGAGACTGCCGCCGGAGTCACACCCTGGATGCGCGAGGCCTGGGCGATGGTTTCCGGCCTTACTGTTTTGAGCTTTTGACGGATCTCGTTCGAGAGACCGCCGATCACATCAAAATCCAGATCGATCGGCAGGGCGGTGTTTTCATTGCGGTGCAGGCGATCAATCTCATCGGTCTGACGGGAAATATAGCCTTCATACTTGATCTCGATTTCAACCTGCTCGGCCACGATAGGATCCTCGGCCTGCTCGCCGCTGATTTCAGCGACATGACGATAGACAATCTCAGGCCGTCGCAGCAGGTCGGCTAATGAATGCTCGCGGGTCAGCGGACGCTGCAAATACTGATCAGCGATCACACCCTGGTCACTACCGGGATGCACAAAGGTGGTGTCGAGCCGGGTTCTTTCGTTGCCGATGGCTTCACGCTTCTCGCTAAAGCGGGCCCAACGATGCTCATTGACCAGGCCCAGGCGGTAGCCGGTTTCGGTCAGCCGCAGGTCGGCGTTGTCTTCCCGCAGTATCAGCCGGTATTCCGCCCGGCTGGTGAACATCCGGTAGGGTTCCGAAGTACCCATGGTGATCAGATCATCCACCAGTACACCCAGGTAGGCTTCATCGCGACGCGGATACCAGGCGTCTTTTCCCTGTGCCTTTAGGGCAGCGTTGATACCCGCCAGCAGGCCCTGGGCGCCGGCCTCTTCGTAACCGGTGGTGCCGTTGATTTGCCCGGCGAAGTACAAACCCTGGATAAACTTGGTTTCCAGGGTGTGGCGAAGGTCTTGTGGGTTCAGGAAGTCATACTCAATGGCGTATCCCGGCCGGGTAATATGAGCCTGCTCAAAACCGGGAATGGAGCGCACGGCGGCCAGCTGGACATCAAACGGCAAGCTGGTAGAGATACCGTTGGGGTAGAGCTCATTGGTGGTCAGCCCTTCCGGCTCGACAAAAATCTGGTGGGAATTCTTGTCCGCGAAGCGACTCACTTTATCTTCAATCGACGGGCAGTAGCGGGGACCAATGCCTTCGATATTGCCGGCAAACATCGGCGAACGGTCAAAACCGCTACGGATGATGTCGTGGGTTTCCTCGGTAGTACGGGTAACGTAACAGCACACCTGCTGCGGGTGCTCACTGCGGGAGCCCAGGAACGACATTACTGGCGTGGGGTCATCACCCCATTGTTGCTGCATGACTGAGAAATCAACGCTGCGGGCATCGATGCGCGGTGGAGTGCCGGTTTTCAGACGACCAACATTGAACGGTAATTCCCGTAACCGCTTGGCCAACACATTGGCCGGCGCATCGCCAGCACGTCCGCCAGCATGGTTTTGCATGCCGATGTGGATAATACCGCCGAGGAAAGTGCCGGTGGTGAGAACCACGGTCCTGGCATTGAATCGAATACCGGTTTGGGTGACGACACCGGTGACGGTTTCACCCTCGACGATCAGATCATCCGCCGCCTGTTGGAACAGCGTCAGGTTGGGCTCGTTTTCCAGCACGCTACGTATTGCAGCCTTGTAGAGCACCCGGTCAGCCTGGGCGCGGGTGGCCCGGACAGCTGGGCCTTTGCGGGAATTCAGGGTGCGAAACTGGATACCGGCGAGATCAGTAGCGTGAGCCATAGCGCCACCCAGGGCATCAATTTCCTTGACCAGATGACTCTTGCCAATACCGCCAATGGCCGGGTTACAGGACATCTGCCCCAGTGTTTCAATGTTGTGGGTTAGCAAAAGCGTCCGGGAGCCCATACGGGCGGCCGCCAGGGCGGCCTCGGTACCGGCATGACCACCACCAATCACTATCACATCGAAACGGCTCGGAAAATCCACACGTCACCTCAAAAAAGACCGAAAAATCAGGCGGAAGAGTATAACGCGTCAATGCTGCAATTGCAGTCAGAATGTGCAAATTTTAACCACATCAGCCTCCATGGCAGCCTACGACTACAGCTCTGTCTATTCCTGACTGGCGTTAATGACGAACATTGTCGATTAATCAGGTGCTTGGGAGGGTCACTTCACAAATGATTCAAGAAAGTTATCCACATTTAACAACCCCTTTGAACTGCTTTATTATTCTTTTAATTCACTGTTTTTATTATGTATTATTAAATTCATCCGCAGCTTATCCTGAGGTTGTTCAGTACTTTATCCACAGCTCGTCAGGCCTGGTTTTGCTGCTGCATGAGCCTGACTCGTGTTTCCAGGTCAGTTGCACGAACATCATCACCCGTAACAGGCTCCTGAGCCAGCAAATGGATCCGGGACCAGAATCGTGTTGGCCAATGCTTCATGGCAGGCCCCCCGGCATTGCTAAAAAAGCTGCCCCAAAGCCCCTGCAACGCCATCGGTACAACCGGCACCTGATAACGCTCGACAATGCGCTCGATCCCGGGGCGGAACTCTCCCACTTCACCGTCCCGGGTCAGTCGCCCTTCCGGGAAAATACACACAACATTGCCTCCCCGCAGTTCTTCCTCGATGCGATCAAAAGCGGTTTCGTAAATTTCGGGCGCCTCGCTGCGGGGGGCAATAGGAATGGTTTTGGCCAGCCGGAAGAACCCCCCCAGAACCGGTGTCCGGAATATCCGGTGGTCCATCACAAAGCGCACCGGTCGACGCACAGCACCGCCAATCACCAGCGCATCCATGTAAGAGACGTGGTTGCAGACCAGCAACACCGGGCCGTCTTCGGGAATGTGTTCAAGACCGCGACTGCGCACCCGGTAAAGGGTATGGGACAACAGCCATATCAAAAACCGCAGGGCGAACTCCGGCATCTGTTGGTAAACAAATCCGGCCACCACGAGGTTCATAATCGACAACACTAAGAAAAACTCGGGAATGCTCAAACCGAGAACTCCGAGCATGACGATGCCCATCAGTGCACTTATCACCATGAAGAGGGCATTCATGACGTTAAGCGCTGCGATGATGCGGGCGCGTTTATCTTTCGGAGTCTCATGCTGGACAAAGGCATACAACGGCACGATGAACAGGCCGCCCGAAATGCCGATACCCAGCAGGTCAATCATGATGCGACGATAACCGGAGTCCGTCAGCATCAGCCACCAGTCCGAAGGCACCGTCCGCTCCGGCATGCTGAAGTACAGGTCAATACCAAACAGACTCAAGCCGAGCGAGCCGATGGGCACAATGCCCAACTCAATCCGGTGGCCTGACAGCCGTTCACACAACATGGAGCCCACCGCAATGCCGATGGTAAATACCGCCAGCAGCAGGGTTACGACCGTTTCATCACCCATCAGATTGGTTTTGGCAAAGTTCGGAAACTGGGTCAGGTAGGCGGCGCCGAGAAACCAGAACCAGGAAATCGCCATGATACTCAGCAGTACCACATGCCGTTCACGGGCCAGCGCAATTAACCGCCAGGTTTCCCGCAACGGTTGCAGGCGAATGTTCAACGTGGCCGAACCCGCCTCGGTCACCGGCACCTGACGCGCCACCAGATAACCGATGATCGCCATCAGCAGTACACCGACTGCCGCAATTTTCGCCGCCGACTCAAAGCCCATGATCAGACCCGCCGCAATGGTTCCCAGCAGAATCGCAACAAAGGTCCCCATACCCACCAGTGCATTACCGCCTACCAGCTCGTCATCTTTGAGGACTTGGGGCAATATGGCGTACTTTACCGGTCCGAAGAACGTGGATTGCGCCCCCATCAGGAACAGCAACAACAGCAGCAGTTCATACCAGCCAAACCAGAGACCGGTGGCGGCGGCCAGCATAATGCCTATTTCCAGCAGTTTGACCCGACGAATCACCAGGGATTTTTCGTATTTATCCGCGACCTGGCCTGCGATACCGGAAAACAGAAAAAACGGCAAGATGAACAGGAACGCCGCAAAGTTGACCACAATATCAATGGGCAAACCCATCAAGCCGCCAGCGCTGTAGGTAACCAGCAGCAGCAGGGCGTTCTTGAACAGGTTATCGTTGAATGCGCCCGAAAACTGGGTCAGAAAAAACGGCAGGAAACGTCGTTCCGAAAAAAGCCGGAACTGGCTGTGGTCGGCCATAACAGTTTGTATCCCTCAAAACAGCTCCATGGTTCAGCGCAACGATGCGGTAAAGTGAGCATGGGGGCAACCAGTTTTTTCGGCACTCAACGTCGATACTTCTACTCCTCACGTTTTGACTGTACCGCTCCAGCAAGACCACCCCGGCTGCCCTCTGCACGGGTCTGCTGATCCAGCTCCATGGCGACCGAATTGGCCGATTTCGCAAACCGGGCGAGCAGGTTGTACAGCACCGGAATAATAAACAGCGTTAATGTGGTAGCGAAGATCAGCCCGCCCAGCACCACCACGCCGATCGCGGCCCGGCTTTCTGCCCCGGCACCGGTGGCAATCACCAGCGGCACCGCGCCGAAGATGGTAGATATGGTGGTCATCAGAACCGGTCGGAAACGCAGAATGGCGCCTTCAAGGATGGCGTCATGCACACTCCGGCCTTCATCGCGCAGCTGGTTGGCAAACTCGACGATCAAAATGCCGTTCTTTGCCATCAACCCCAACAGCATGATGATGCCTATCTGGCTGTATATGTTCAGACTGATGCCCGATATCCACAGCGCGGCCAGTGCTCCCGTAATCGCCAGCGGCACCGACAACATGATGATCAAGGGATGAATCCAGCTTTCAAACTGGGCGGCCAGCACCATGAACACAATCAGGAAGGCTAGCCCGAAGGTCACGTAGATCGCCGCCGATGATTCCTGAAACTCCCGGCTCAGGCCTTTATAGCTGACTCTTGCCTCCGGCGGCAGGAAGTCCACAGCCAGGCCATTGAGGTAGTCCAGCGCTGAGCCCAGAGCATAGCCGGGCGCCAGTGAGCCGCTGATCACCACCGCCGGCAAACGATCAATCCTTCTCAGGTCTGGATTGGCTCCGATTTCGGCAATATCCACCAGTGCTTGCAGCGGCACCAGCTCACCTCCGGCACGGGGCCGTAGAAAAATCTGGCCAAGATCTTTCGGTGAGGCCCGATCGGCATCGCCAGCCTGAAGGATCACGTCATACTCGCGGCCGCGATCCAGAAACGTCGTAACCTGTCGCGATGCCAGCATGGTCTGCAGCGTCAGGCCGACATCCTGGATGGTCACATCAAGGTCAGCCGCTCGCTGACGGTCAATGGTGACCCGCAATTCGGGCCGGGTAAGCTCAAAATCAGTTTCCAGGTTCTGCAGATTGGAGTTTTCCTT
>JBDNIR010000356.1:0-4538 GCA_041688195.1 Marinobacter sp. | reverse complement strand
CTTTCGGTATCCTCCGGGCTCATTGCGGTATCCACCAATTCTTTGACGCTGTCCCATGTAAATCGCCAGCCAATACGGCATATGATAAAGGCGATAGCCACCGCTGCAATTGCATCGAGCCAGACATACCCCATCATGGCACCGATGGTGGATAGCAATACGATAACGGATGAAAACGCGTCGGTACGGCTATGCCAAGCGTTGGCGATAATAAGGTTGGAGCGAATGGCTTCCCCCACATGGCGGGTATAACGGTAGATCCATTCTTTCCCGACTACCGAGGCGGCGGCGGCGGCTAATACCGGCCATTCCGGTAAGCGATCAGGAGAGGGGGCCAGTAGTCGTTGCAGATTGTCCCAGGCCAGGGCGCCACCGATAACAAGCAGGAGACTTCCCAGCAGCATGGTTCCCATGGTTTCGATGCGCTGATGGCCATAGGGATGGGATTGATCAGGCGCCTGTCGAGAAACTTTCATCACCGCCAGAACAACCAGATCAGATGCGACGTCAGTGAAAGAGTGAATACCGTCGACGACTAAAGCTTGTGAGTGAAACAGTAGACCGCCTACACACTTTATGAGTCCGAGCGCGGCATCCAGCACCATGCCGATCAGGGTTACTTTGGCAGCAATCCTGAGTTCGGAGCGATTGTTATCGTTGACGTGGGCGGATTCGGGCTGAATGGAACTCAAAATGGTGCTCCTTGGACAGATAAAGAAGAAAAACGCAATTCATTTTTTGGTTTTTTGTTTGCGTTATGCACAATTTCGGAACACTGCCTTTCAAAGGCAGCGCGTTAATATTTATTATTTTGTTCGAATTTAACTTTATATCTTCTTATATTTCAGTAAGTTATAAACTGATTAAAAAATGATCAATCTGTAGATCGGCTTGTTCCCCAAGGGCTGCCTAAATGTAATGAGGCATTTTCAACAGAGTTATCCACAGAATCCGTGGAAAAGGTCACAAGACCTTAACAGAACAGTCATTTACCCGTCATGAACAGGGTATGAGAGCGTCTGTGGAAAACTTTCGATATACTTCGCTGCCAGTGGTGAACGCGATGCCCATAGCATCATCATAGCAAGGAGTTATGAAATGTACGGTTTTATCCGGTCTCTGCTTTTCAGGTTGCCTCCTGAGCAAGCACACACAGTGGCACTGAAAAGTCTTGATCTGATTGAAAAGCTGGGCATGGCGCAACGTTTATCGCCACCTGTGCCCGCAACCCCGGTAAAGGCCATGGGCCTGACTTTTCCCAATGCAGTTGGGCTGGCAGCGGGGCTCGATAAGAACGCTGATCATGTGGATGCACTGGGCGCTCTTGGCTTTGGTTTCCTCGAGGTGGGCACGGTGACGCCGCTGGCCCAACCAGGAAACCCCAAACCCAGGATGTTCCGGTTACCCGAGTATCAGGCCATTATTAATCGAATGGGTTTCAATAATGAAGGTCTGGCCCACCTGCTGAACCGGATTGACCAGAGAGCCTATCGCGGCATTCTCGGTATCAACGTGGGCAAGAACGCCATCACGCCAGTTGAGCAGGCGGAATCCGATTACCGCAAAAGTATAGCCGCTGTATACAGCCGTGCGGACTACATCACCGTAAATATCTCATCTCCGAACACTCCGGGCTTGCGGGATCTCCAGTTTGGTGACTCCCTGTTACGGCTGCTGGAGGCGATTAAAGATGAGCAGAACCAGCAGCACGCCAGCCATGGCCGTTATGTACCCATTGCCGTCAAAATAGCGCCGGACATGGACGATGAAGGTATCCGTTTTGTCGCCGAGGCTTTACAGGGCACCGGCATGGACGGGGTGATTGCTACCAATACCACTATTACCCGTGATGCGGTTGCCGGTCACCCGCTGGCTGCTGAAACGGGCGGGCTCAGCGGTGAGCCAGTGCGTAAGCCGTCACTTCGGGTTATCCGTGGATTGCATGCGGAATTGAATGCGGCAATACCCATCATTGGGGTGGGCGGAATTATGGACGGCGCCAGCGCACTGGAGAAAATTGAGGCGGGGGCAACACTGGTTCAAATATATACCGGCTTTATATACCGGGGGCCGAAGATTATCGGGGAAGCGATCAGGGCGATTGAGGCCGGGCAACCTTGACCACTGGATTTTTCGGATGCAAAAAGAAAGGGCCCGCTAAGCGGGCCCTTGCGGGGAATAAACCCCGTCGCGTTCGGCATACAACCGCAGTATTGATGCGCCTATGCCGTGGTCACATTCGACAATTTGTGAATCCCGGAAACGCCGGTCATGCCCTCCCAGTTGTCTGTACGACCTTCTCGCCACCCAGTGAGCCATTCCTGTCTGGCTTCAACCTGATCAATAGGGCAGCTGTCTTTTGATTTTCCGGACACTCCGGCCAAATAACCCCGTTTAAATGCACGAGCATACATATCTCTTTTCTGTCTCTTCATGCCGTTCCTCACCCTTCATGGATTGAACAGAACAAGCGTGTGCACACGTGTCATGACCAAAGCCGCAAGCGTTACCCATTCAGGACATTCGCTGTATTGCGTGAGCCAGTCATAACATTTCAGGAACCTGGGTGGGCAGCCGAAGCTGCCCTCAAAATGACGCGTCACATATAAGGTAAGTCGAAATATTGGTCGCTGTACACTATTTATTTCATATAGATGACGCGTTCCTTATGTTTGTGTGAAATAACACCGTCTCGGGTAGACTACGAGGCCAGTGAACATGCACCTCAGCGCAACCTATCTGTTGCAGGAGTGAAGCTTGCCCATGCTTATGTTTTTTGTAACCTGCCCGAAAGGGCTCGAGTACCTGTTAGCCAATGAGCTGAAAGGCTTCGGATTTGAGCCCGTTCGCAATGCGCCGGCCGGGGTTTGGGTTCAGGGTACGCTGGAGTTCGGCTACCGCGCCTGTTTGTGGTCCAGGCTGGCAAACCGGGTCATCCTTCATCTCGCAGAGGTCAACGCGACCAGCGGGGATTTGCTTTACGAGGGAGTGAGCACTATTTCCTGGCGTGATCATCTGGCGTTAGAAGGCCGCTTTAAAGTGGCCTTTGTGGGGCAAAATGATGCCATCCGGAATACCCAGTATGGAGCGCAGAGGGTAAAAGATGCCGTGGTGGATAGTTTGCGGACATTGGACGGGGCGCGACCCTCCATCGACACAGTGGCGCCCGATCTGATTGTATCCGCGCGTTTGCACCGGGGCATTCTTCAGGTCGGCATCGATCTCAGTGGCGACAGTCTGCACCGGCGCGGATATCGAACGGAGCAGGGCGCTGCGCCGATGAAAGAGAATCTGGCGGCGGCCCTGCTTATCCGGGCTGGCTGGCCTGAGCTCTCGTTGAATGGGGGCAACTTCATTGATCCAATGTGCGGTTCCGGCACCTTGGTGATTGAAGCTGCGCTCATGGCTATGGATCAAGCGCCAGGTTTGCTTCGCCAGCAGTTCGGGTTCAGCCGGTGGCTTGGTCATCAGCCAGATATTTGGGCGGATCTGCTGAAGGAGGCGACCACCCGAGCCGTTGCTGGCAAAGCGAACAATCAACTGAGCTTTACCGGTTATGATCAGGATAAATCCGTTGTTACCACCGGGCAGCGCAATATTGAGCGGGCCGGACTGGAAGAATTTGCCCTGCTCGAAGGTCGCTCCATTGAGGACTTCAGTCCCGCTCAACCGGTTTCGAAAACCGGGCTCGTGCTCACAAATCCGCCCTACGGTGAGCGATTGAGCGAGCGAAAGGCCTTGGGGCCGCTTTATCAATTCCTTGGTGAAGCGGTGAAGCAGGCATTGCTCGGTTGGCGCCTGGGCGTATTCACCGGCGCTCCGGAAGTAGGTCATGCGATTGGCCTGCGGAGTTATAAACAGTACAAACTTTTCAACGGCAAGCTGCCCGCTCAACTATTACTGTTTAACATCGATAAGGCCAGTGAAACGGTCGCTCGTGAGCGTACTGAAACCGGTGAACTGTTTCCGAAAATCAGCCATCCGGAACGGGCTGCGATGCTAGGTAACCGGCTGCGCAAGAATCGAAAACAGATGGGGCCGTGGGCTCGCAAACAGGGCGTCGAATGCTATCGGCTTTACGATGCGGATATGCCGGAATACGCCCTGGCCATCGACATTTATGGCAACCGCGTCCATGTGCAGGAATATGCGGCACCGAAATCCATTGATGCCCGTATCGCACGAGAGCGACTGGCAGAGGCGCTGGCGGTTATTCCGGAGGCGCTGGAAATCGAGCCAACTCAGATGGTTTGCAAGCAGCGGCAACGGCAGACAGGCACCCAGCAGTACGAGAAACACGCGGACACCAGTGAATTTTTCACTGTGCAGGAATATGGCTGCCAACTTAAGGTCAACCTGCGGGATTATCTTGATACCGGCCTGTTTCTGGACCATCGGCCTGTGCGCCACTGGATTCAACAGAATGCTGACGACAAGCGGTTTCTGAACCTGTTCTGTTATACCGGGGCGGCGACCGTGCATGCCGCAGTTGGGGGCGCGGCAAGCTCTCTGAGCCTGGATATGTCCAATACCTACGT
>JBDNIR010000355.1:0-2831 GCA_041688195.1 Marinobacter sp. | reverse complement strand
GTGTGGGCCATTTTGTCAGCCAGTTCCTGCTCTGGCCGGGTGCATACCAACAGGAAGTGAATATTGGGCTCAAGGTTGGCCCAGAACTCCAGCGCGTTGACACTATTAGCCTCATACCAGCCCCAGCAGTCGCTTTCGAGGTTGGCGAGTATCAAATCTGTTGCTATGTTTTCCCATAGCTTACCCATCGGCTTGTTATTGACTAGTGTATCGCTCACTTGTTGGTGCCAGCGGGCAAAGTCTATGCTGCTCTCACGCTGCAGGGGCCTGGATCGTTTCATCCCTGCCTCGAAAAAGGGAGCGGCTATGTCGGCCAGGGTAGCGTTGTCGGCGCCGGTTATACACAGTGCTTTCATGAATGCTTACCTTGATGCATTAATGTACAGGATTTATTTCGGCGCACGGCCATAGCCATCTTCGAATCGAACAATGTCATCTTCTCCCAGATAGCTGCCAGATTGCACCTCAATGATATCAAGCGGCACTTTGCCGGGGTTCTCCAGGCGATGGGTTTCGCCCATGGGGATATAGGTCGATTCGTTTTCCCGCAGAAGAAACTGTTTTTCGCCACGGGTCACCAGAGCGGTACCGCTCGCCACGATCCAGTGCTCCGCCCGGTGGTAATGCATTTGCAACGAAAGCTTTTCACCCGGCTTGACCGTGATGCGTTTGACCTGGTGCCGTTCACCCATGTCAATGCCACGATAGCAACCCCAGGGGCGATGAACGGTCGTGTGCAGGTGGTGTTCACCACGGCCGTCCCGCTTTAGTTGCTCAACAAGATCTTTCACGCCCTGGGCGTTATGACGGTCCACAACTAACACAGCGTCATCAGTCGCCACTACGATGACATCATCAAGCCCCGATATCGCCACCATAGCGTGGTCAGCGTGCACATAGCTGTTGCGAGTATTATGAAGCAGCACATCACCGGTCGCGACGTTACCCTGCTCATCCTTTGCTTTAATATCCCACAAAGCAGACCAGGCACCCAAATCGCTCCAGCCCATATCAACAGGCACTACAGCGGCGTTATCCGTGTGCTCCATAACCGCATAATCTATAGAATTCGAAGGTGATGCAGCGAAGGCTGATTCGTCTAACCGGCAGAAATTCAAATCTTCCTGACTGTTATCCAAAGCGGCGCGAACCGCCGCTAACATCTCTGGCTGAAAGCGCTCCAGCGCATCGATGTAGGTATCTGCCCTGAACAGAAAAATACCGCTATTCCAGGCGTAATCGCCAGAATCAAGATACTGTTCAGCCGTTTTAAGATCGGGCTTTTCGACAAAGCGTGACACCTCATAAACGCCTTCTACATCTCCTTTCCAAATCTGTCCCCGTTGAATATAGCCATAGCCAGTTTCTGGCAGCGTGGGGGTGATGCCAAAGGTTACCAGGGCACCCCCGGCGGCGGCTTCGGCAGCGGCTTCAACGGCTTTATGGAAACTTGCCTCGTCAAGAATAACGTGATCAGAAGGCATAACCAGCATCAAAGCGTCTGTTTTTGTCCGGCCCAGTGTAAGGGCTGCTACGGCTACTGCCGGTGCCGTATTACGCGCAACCGGCTCAAGAATGATGCCGTCAGGCTTAACATCAACCTGGCGAAGCTGCTCGGCAAGGATGAACCGGTGCTCTTCGTTACAGACCAGCAACGGGTTTGAGAAGTTTCCCCGCTGAACGCGCTTGGCGGTCGCTTGCAGCATGGTTGTTCCGTCGTCACCGTGCAATGCCAGAAATTGCTTGGGGTAGCCCGCACGAGACATTGGCCACAAACGACTTCCTGAGCCGCCAGACAAAATTACCGGATGAATAAGACCGCTGGTCATTTAAGAATCTCCATTTTCTTCTACTGGTTGCACGATTACATGCAACCTTTGTTTGAATATTTCACCGCAATAGTCGGTGGAAAAGTGTTTAGCGTCGTATTCAAGGGGGGTTTCAGGCCGTCCCTCATGAAGATGTTGCTTCATTAATTGTGCGGCGTGTTGGATGTCAGGCTCAGCCCACTGTTGGCCGTCGCCATAGAAATAGTCACCTTTCACCAGATCTATTAGTGTGTAATCAACACATTCTGTGGGTGGCTGACAAAACTCCATATTGCCGGAGTAGCCCGTAGCAATAAGCGATAATCCCAACAACTGCGCTTCTGCAAGACCTCGACCAAAGCCCTCGCTACGATGTAGCGATACGTAGCAGTCACAGTTCTGGTAGAGGGAAAGTACTTCAGGACGGCGCAGCTCAGTTGTCACCAGATGAATTCTTGGATCACCGTCGATCAGCTTGACCACTTCTTTCCATTTTGGACTTTGAGGCTTGAGATGGCTGATTTTCAACACCAAACCTGCCTCGTCAATTGCCATGCCCTCAGCTGCTTGCCTAAACGCGCGGATCGCAGCTTGCGGATTTTTTCGAGTTATCCGGGAATTCATGTCAAATGAAACGACAAACAGGTATGCCTCGGCAGGTAAGCCCCAACGACTGCGAAGCAATGGCGTCACTTCACCGATAACGACCGGAAGTGGCATCGGGACAACCGGTACAGGTGCGCTGGCATAGGCACTTGCTGTGTAGTTGCTAATCCCCCAAATTTCGTCAACCAGTGACCAGGCATGATGCCAGGCTTCAGGCCATTGAGGTAATTCCCAAGGCCAGAGGCCAATGTTGTAGTAGGAAGAAAAAAACTGTGTACCGCTCTCAGTAATGTAACGGCACATTTCGATGCCTGTCATGCAGAAAACATTAATGCCGTATTTGGGTTTTGAGACAACCCAGCTGTCTACACTGCTGTCTTGCTGGCTGATGTCTTTACCCAGTTCAATGTTAATCAC
>JBDNIR010000354.1:0-3249 GCA_041688195.1 Marinobacter sp. | reverse complement strand
GGATATCGTGGGCACCACGGCGTTGGGTGTTCAGGCGCTGGCGACGCACCCACGGAAATCTGAAAAGCGTGATCTGGGCGACCTCAACGTGCCGGTTTCCTTTGGTGGAGTAACCTTTCACCCGGGCCATTACGTCTACGCGGATAACAACGGCATTGTGGTGTCTGAGAAGCCGCTGGATGTCACTGCCAACTAGAAACGGGTCGCAGAAAACCCTCTCTGTCCGGAGCACAGCGTAAGACTTTGATGCTGGTTTCAAAGGGCGGCAAGGTCTCGCCTAGCGAGGGCAGCAGGGTGCTGAGTTCCGCACCTTCCGCTACTGGTTTGCTTCAGGCCCAGTTATCGTTCTTGCGCGACGGTTTAAGCATTGGAATAACAACCGCCAGGAACATACCGAGCAATATCAGCCCCGCACTTAACAGCATAAAATCCGACTCGCTTTTGGCTTCAAGGCGTTCTTTTTCGGCAGTAAGAACTTCCAGGTCATTACGAGTTTTCTGATTGGCCTCCTGCAACTCCCGGTTACGGCGATCCAGCGTCAGTGCATTTGCTGACACTGATTTGACGTCTTCAAGCTCGCTGGCGAGCGATTGCGACCGTCTCTCGAGGTTTTGCTCAGAAGAAGCTAGCTGGTCACGCTCGGCCTGAACCGCCTGCAGCTGTTCTCGCACTTCTGAAAGTTGATTTTTGGTAGCTTCAAGCTCTCTGGTGGCTGCTGCCAAACGATCCCGGGCAATGGGTTGTTCACTCAAAAAGCGAGAAACTACCCAGCCTTCGAGCCCTTGCGGAGTGCGGATTCGGCTGTAGCCTGAGTCACTGCGCTCCAGCAACTCCACGGGCGTGCCGCTACGCAAACCATTGTGCAAGATTCTGTATTCTGTTCCCTGTCCACCACGAAGAGGGACAAAGAGCGTGTCATCGATGTAAACCGTTTGGGCCTGTGCTGAGGTGCAAATGGCGACGGTCAAAAATACGAAAGCAAGCAGACGAATTGAGATCACAAAGTACGATTCCTGCGTGTCGTGTTCAAAGGCGCAATTCTGACACAGTTACCGAGCCGATCAAGTTGGTCTTTATTACAAAAAACTCATCTAGACCGGGTCATGGGTCAGGGTAAAATCCGCTTGAAGGGCTTAACCACAACGTTTTCGTAAACCCCGGCTGCCACGTAAGGATCTTCATCGGCCCAGGCCTGGGCTGATTCAAGCGAGTCAAATTCGGCAATGACCAGGCTGCCTGTAAAGCCTGCGTCCCCGGGATCTGGTGTGTCCAGAGCTGGATGGGGGCCTGCTAGCATCAGGCGACCTTCTGATTTGAGAGCTTCCAGTCTTTCAAGGTGCGCCGGGCGGGCCGACATGCGTAGTGAAAGGCTGTTGGGAATATCCTGACTCATAATGGCGTAATACATTTTTGCAAGGCTCCGGTCATGGGGTCAGTACAGGTTGTTACTAAGCTGGTACACTTAAATCTATTCCTATCACAGGTCGACTGCGCACTGGCAAGCCGACCCCAAAACGGATATTACGTGACTATACCCCAAGCTCGCCCCGCCTGCATTGATCTCCATTGCCACAGTCGCATTTCAGACGGTGCGCTAACACCCCGTGATCTGGTGTTGCGAGCTGAAGCCAACGGAGTCACTCATCTGGCGTTGACCGATCATGATACTGTTGGTGGAATAAAGGCGGCCCGTGCTGTGGCCGGGGAAGTTGGAATTACGCTGATTACAGGTATCGAACTGTCTTGCGTCTGGAAGTCGCAAACCATCCATATCGTGGGGCTGGACTTTGATCCTGAGCACCCTGAATTCGTCGAAGCAATGAATAAGCAGCACGACAATCGCTGGCGTCGCGCACGCACCATTGTAGACCGGCTTGAGAAGCTACGTGTACCGGACTTGCTGGCGAAGGCAACAGCCCTGGCGGACGACGACGTGCCAGGGCGGCCCCATTTCGCCAAGGCATTGATCGAGGCTGGGGTAGTCAAAGACATGAATCAGGCGTTCAAGCGCCACCTTGGCGCGGGCAAGCCTGGTGATGTAAAGGCATTCTGGCCGGAGCTTGAAACCGTGGTCGGATGGATTCACCAAGCTGGTGGTCTTGCGGTGATTGCTCATCCAAGAAAGTATAAAATGACGGCGACCAAGCTGCGTTCATTGGTATCTGATTTCGGCCGCTGTGGCGGGCGAGGGCTTGAGGTATCAACCTCCGGTCAATCCAGTGGCGATCTGGGCTTTCTGGCGGAACTGTGTCGGCGGGAAAAAATGCTGGCGTCTCAGGGCAGTGATTTCCACTTTCCAGGCGCGGCCTGGTGTGAGTTGGGAGCGATACCGGATCTGCCAGAAGGGTTGGATCCGATTTGGCAGCATTTTAAAACTCCGGTCGATCAGGCTGGGGCGTGAAACAGCAGATAGAGGTCAGTTAATGATTCGGGGATGGCTTCGGCCATTTTCTGGGTCAACTGTTCGCTGTCTCTGACCTTTTGAAAATCTTCGTCATCAAACAGGCCCGACAGAGTCATCATCGGTACCACTAAGTCGGCGGTCTCCGCTTCGTCAATATTCAGCCACTCGTCCTCATGTTCCAGAAAAGTATCGACAAAGCCTGCACACCAGTTTTCGAGAGCGTTCATGGGATCGCCGTCTTCCGGTTCTGGAAGTTCGAGAGACTCACCCATATCCAGTGAATTAGCCAGGGCATCTGCCAGCTGCAGAACCAGGGTGCTAAACGGTTCGGGCACTCCGGCCTGTGGTAAGGCGTCCAGGCCAGCTGCCAGCAGAAAAACGCGGTCTGTCGAGAGTTGAACTGGCCCGACGACACTGGCGCAGATTACGCCATGAAGCCCAAAGAAATCCAGGGCATCTTCGCCCCAAGGTTCAGCGAACAGGATGTCTTCAAGTGCTTCGATTTCCGCATTGGATAGCATTACATTGCTCCTGGCGATCAGCCGTGGCATTCGGTAAGCGGGGAGGGCCAGAGGCGCCTCCCCGTCAGGTTAGTCTAGGAGTCTGTTGCTGAGTTGTCAGGTCCGGACGGCTGGCTTCCGGTTTTGGCCTCTACTGCGGATTTTTCTGCGGCCAATTGACGTTTACGAACTTCCCGGGGGTCATTGTAGGCACGGCCGGGGGTGGTTTGCATCGCCAATTTTGGGTTCGATGCCTCCATGAGCTCAGGCGACTTGGCCTCTGCGGATTGTGGCTCTGATGCCGACTTTTGCTCGGCTTCAGGGGCAGCTGTCGGCTTGTCGGCG
>JBDNIR010000353.1:0-4897 GCA_041688195.1 Marinobacter sp. | reverse complement strand
GCACCTGATAAATGGAGTTGTCAGTGGCCAGGACGGTACGATTGGCATAGTCCGGGTTGAGTTCACCGTCGAACCCGGCGGCTTTCAACGCATCGATAAAAGCCAGATAAAGACTCTGCACCGGGGTAATGTCAGTGAGGCAGAGAATCACACGTTGCTCCATTGAGCCGCATCGTAAATACTATTAAATTCTGTGGATTAGTGCTTAGTTGAGAGCGCCGAGCAGCACCAGCAGATCGGATGCCGGACGTGTGTCCAGGGTCTCGACGACGCGCTGGATATCCCGGGCCCTTGTGCCCAGAACAGGCTCTGCGAGACTCCGGTACTTGTCCTGCAGTTCCCGGTCTGAAAGCGGATTCTGTACGTGGCCTTTGGCCTGACAGTTGTCGCTCACCAGAATCTGGCCATTAGCGAGGTGCAGGCTGACCCGGGCCCAGCGCTCGGCGGGAAACTTCTGGTTGAATTCATCATTCTCGGTCAGCACGACTCGCGCCGCTAATTGGTGAACCTCCACATTCGCAAGATTCGTGGTCACCGAGTCGACCGAGATTGTCCCTCTCGACAGGGCTGCGGCCAGCGCCCACGGCAGACTGTACTGGGCCTGTTCGGTGGTTTCCGGAGACACCACGTGGAGGCAGCGGGCCTCGTGAAAAGTCTCCACGACGATGGAGGTTACCGACTCTGGGGAAAGCAATTGGTCGGCCAGTGACAACAGCGCTTCAACAGCCGGCTGAGCCCAATAACAGACAGGAAAGCGTTTAAAATATTGCTCTGTAATGCGCCAGTGCTGACCCAGGTCATCCCAATACCGGGCCAGTTCAGGACTGCCCAGCGTCAGGGCAGGCGCGCCGGTGAAGCCCTCCCGGGCAAGGATTGCACTGGCTACGCCGGTCATGGCGCCCCAACCGGAACCATCCTTGAGCATTGTCGGGTACTCGATGCATCGCATCATTTGGCTGCGGGGGCCGTAAAACTCGGCAATACCCAGGGCATGATTAAGTTCAGCGGCGGATAATCCCAGCACCCGGCCTGCGATGGCCGTGGCACCCAGGGCATTCCAGCTACCCGAGGTATGGTAGTCACACGCCGAGGCGTGTAAGGCAATGCCCGCGCGAGTGGCTATCTCGTAGCCGAGCAGCAGGTAGCCCAGAAAATCGCGGCCTGAAAGGTTCCGGGAATGTGCGGCGCTGAGTAACGCCGGGAGTATCGCCACGCCAGCGTGGCCCTTGGTCAGTGCGTGGCCATCGTGGGCATCCAGTGCGTCAATCAGCCATCCCCCATAAAGCGCAGCGCCGGTGGCCGAGGCGGCTCCCTCCGTAAATAGCAGGGGGACCTCGCCCGCATGCTGGCTTAGCACATAGCGGCGGCCGATGGCTGAAAGCTCTGTTTGAGTCGCGCTCGCTGCTACACCAAGGAGATCCAGCAGACAACGCTTGCTTTGTTGCAGCAATGCATCCGTCAACTCGCCTGAATCGAAGGAGTTGATCCATTCAATATGTGGTTCTGCACTCATGGTCGCTACCCTGCATGTTTCAATAGCGATTCATTATCGATACAGAGGACCGTAAAACAGTATAAAAAAACGACATCCAAGGCGAATAAATCGTCCTGTTTTACGAGGGCTGGTTTGCGGGCTGGCGTATTTTCCCCCTTTCTTCGCGCGGCGACAGCCCGTAATTTTTTTGGTAGCACTTTGAAAAATAGGATGCAGAGTTGAATCCACATGCCGCTGCGATCTGGGTGACGGTGAGTGTTGACTGTTCCAGTAGGTGATTACTGCGCTCCAGGCGACGTTGCATGTAAAATGCCGCCGGTGTTGTGTGGAGCTGGTGTTTAAATAGCCGCTCCAGTTGCCGCATTGAAAGGCCTGACTGTTTACCGATTTCCTGGCAACTGAGCACATGTTCGGTATGGGTCTGCATCAATTGAATGGCTTTTAGCAGGCGTGGGTGCCGGGTCTTGTGGCGGAGCTGAAGCTCCATACGCTGTTTTTCGTGAGCGGGGCGGATTTTGGGGTGAATAAGCTGTTCCGCAATGTCCATTGCCAGTGCTTCGCCGTGTTCCAGTGAAATTTTATGCAGCATCATGTCCAGGCTGGCCAGACCGCCAGAGCAGGTCATGATGTTCTGATCCATCTCGTAGAGTTCACCGGTGACGTCAAGTTGCGGGAACTCTTCTTCCAGGCTCTCCCTGTTTTCCCAATGAATGGTACACCGGTGCTTTTTGAGCAAGCCTGCCCGCGCAAGCAACAGTGATCCGGTCGACGTAGCCGCTATCATCACGCGACTGCGATACAAACGCCTGAGCCAGGCATAAAGGTGTGGATTTTGGATTTCGCGGGTTCCCATCCCGGCAACTACAATCATTAGACCAAGGCCTTCCACGTCCTTTATCGATCGGGTAGGGGCAATAACGATGCCATTGCTGGCTTCCAAAGGTTGATCATCAATACTGTAGAAATGCCAGTTATAGAGGCACCGTTCTGCAACACGGTTCGCCACGCGCAGGGGTTCCAGCGCGGAGGTGAAAGACAGCATGGAAAACCGGGGAATCAACAGAAAACCGATCTGTTCAGTTGTAGGCTCTGTCATTTTTAATCCCTTTTAATGACGCAATTGTGCAGTATATTGTCGGAATTTTAAAAAACTGTCCACACGGATTTGCAGATGATAACGAGTGTCACGCAGTAGGTTCGTGAGGTAACCAAACGCGACACTAAGCAGTTAATCAAACCAGCTCCGTAGGCAGGATTTACAATGATTGAACAAAAAATCAAGTTTCAGAGTGACACACTGACTTTGGACGGTGCGTTTTTTACAGACAGTGAAAATGATGACGCCAGTCTTCCGATCGTGATTGTGTGCTCAGGTTTTACCGGTCAGAAAAATATCCATCCCGAACGCTATGCCCGGGCGTGGACCCGTCAGGGTTTTACTGTTTTCGGATTTGATTATCGTGGCTTTGGTGATTCGGAAGGCCCCCGGGAGCGAGTCATTCTGGAGGAACAGGTACGGGATATTGCCAATGCCGTGGCCATCGTTCACGAGCGTGCGCGCGCAGAACAGAGAAAAGTTGTGTTGGCAGGTTGGGGCATGGGTGGCGGTCTGATTCTCGATGCATTTCGGCTGTGTGAAGATCAGGTTGATGGTCTGGTTGCGATGAATGGTTTTTATGACGCCGTCCGGGTCCAGAAGGCCCTCCGTGGTGAGTTGGGTTGGAAGCAGTTTCGCGCCTATATCGCCGGCGAACGCTTGCGTCTGGCCAGTGGTGGTGAGCCCAGAGGGATCGACCCGTTTGATATCTACCCGCTGGATCCGATCAGTCGTGAATACGTGGAAACTGAACTCGTGAAGGCTCCGGGCTATGGTGTAACGTCCACTTTCGATTTTGCCGACTCGCTACTTAATTTTCGGTCGGACGCTTGCCTGGACGAACGCTTTGCCCGCGTTCCGCTGCTGATTGCCCATGGCGCTGAAAACGATCTGCACCCGGTCAGTGAAGCCTACTCGCTGTACGCTCGATACCCGGGGCCGAAAGATATGTTCTTGCTCGAAGGCGGTGGTCATACAGAATGGATGCTCGATGAGAACCCGAAATTCCAGGCTTTCTCGGGTTACATCAGTGACTGGATGAAGGCGCGGTTCTGAGTCCTTCATCGATAGAGAGGGAGCACTCTGTCCCTCTTTATGCCCGGGACTTCTTGGTCCCGGGCGGGTCTGACAAATGAGCGGATTCTGACCATGACACAGACACCTCCCTTTTGCGCCGCAGCGGATGCCAGCCCCAAAACGCCCCGTTTGGTATTGAGCGGGGTGTCCTTGTTCAACCCAGTGTTTACGGCACCGATAATCGCCTTCATATGGAAACACTGAACGGTGTGTCTGGGGCTCTGACTGGCCTCATCCTCACTTCCTGGGGGCGATGCCCAACGATGGTGATCTTGTGGATCTTATCCCCGAATGGATTCCGGACAACGACCAGCGTAATGCGGTGCTGGTTCGCAATCCGGCCCGGCTCTATGGCTTTGAATTGCCGTAAACACCGTGTGCAGTGAGAGGCCTGAACGACCAGTCAATAGTTGGCCAGAAATTTGCGGATCAGGTTGGTATTGGCATCGCGCACCGTGGGCATATCAAAGCGCGCTGTACCTATGCGTTTCCGGTCAAGTTCTGCGAATATAAGCATTTCCCGGTCATCGGCTTTCGCCAGCACCTCCCCTTTTGGCCCAAGAATGCAGCTGCCACCCCAAAAATTTAGTTCTTTTTCCCGGCCAAACCGGTTTGCCAGCAGCACGGGAGTGCCATACATCATTGCGTAGAATGATACGTTCGTTACCCAGTTCTGTTCGTTGGAAAAATCCTCACTCACCACCCCGGATGCAGAATTAATAGGGGCCAGCAAAACCTCCGGTCGTTGCAACATGGCGCAATGGGTCAGTGCCGGATTCCAAAGGTCGGCACAGATCAGGCAGGTGGTGTGCCAGTCTGGCTTGATTTCAATGGTGTTGAGATGTTGCCCTGAGTGGAACCACTTGCCTTCTTCCAGGCCGCCATAGGTCGGTAGATTGATTTTGCGCTGTATGTGCATGACCTTGCCGTCCCGTAGATACGCCATGGCGTTGAACAGCTCTCCGGGCCGGCCTTCTTCAACAAATCCGGCGACCACGGTAATACCTGCCGCCTCCCGGGCGAGGGTGTGTAACACCGGATCATGGGCGCGCATGGCAATGGTCGGAGCGTTCCGGCTAACCTGATAGCCTGATAGTGACAGTTCCGGGAACAGCAATAACTCGGCGTCTTGCTCGCGAGCCTGGGCCACGTACTCACGGTGCAGCGCCAGATTGTGTTTCATTTCCAGTAATTCCGGGTTTATCTGAGCCACCGCAACCCGAATTTTT
>JBDNIR010000352.1:0-9720 GCA_041688195.1 Marinobacter sp. | reverse complement strand
CCGCCCTTGCTCATTATTTGCTTCGGGTCAATCAGACCGTTTACCGCAAACCCGAGCGCCAGTTCCCGGCCTTCGCCGGTGTGGCCTCCGACCAGGGCGCAACCCGCTTCGTTCAGGACTTCGACCGCGCCGCTCATCATCTGGAACACAATGTCTTCGACTTTGGATTCGATGCCGTAGGGAACGGTGGCCACTGCGGTCGCGCTTTGGGCCTCGGCGCCCATGGCGAACACATCGCCAAGGCTATGGTTCGCTGCCACACGGCCAAACACGTAGGGGTCGTCGATGAATGCCCGGAAGAAATCTACCGTATGAACCACCGCTTTACCCGGTGGCACGGTGAGTACGGCAGCATCGTCAGGGGCATGCAGACCCACCAGAATGTCGTCGCGCTCAATGGGTCTTAATTCGCTAAGCGCCCGGGACAATACAGTACTCCCGACTTTTGCCCCGCAACCGCCGCAGCGCATGGCCACGGCGGAAATTGCCTGAGACGCTTCTTCCTTGTTCTGGGCCGCTGATGTATCGGGTAAATCAGCGTTTTCTGCCATCGCTGGCAGGTTGTTGAACTTAGCCATAAACCGGCGGTCGATCCAGTCTTTCCAGCGCCAGACCAGTTTGCCGGAGCGTGCTTTGTCGCCTCGTGAGGCGATGGCGTACTTGTCACCCGTGCTGATCAATGCCAGCCATTTTTTCTGTGGTACAAACGGCTTCGGTTTACGGCCCAATGCTGCAAGCCGGAGGTTGTCGGCAAGTGGTCGGCCCTGACGCACCGCAAACACACCGGCTTTCTCCCTGGGATGTTTGGTGACGTTGGCGATATCACCGGCGGCAAAGATGTTGTTGTCAGTTTCAGTCTGAAGGGTGTCTTCGACACGAATAAAGCCACCATCATCCAGCGCCAGCCCGGTGCCTTGCAGCCACTCGGGACCGCCAGCGCGGGTGACCCAGAGAATCTCATCCACTTTCAGAGTCTCTCCGGACCCGGTTACCAGTTTGCCGGCATCCACTTGCGTGACAGGAAAACCGAGATGCATTTGAACACCACGGGATTTAAGGCATTCCTCAAACTTTGCACGCACCTTCTGGTTGTGGGTCGGAAGAATTGCTGTAGCGGCATCAAGCAAATGGAAGGATAGCTGGTCGGGGTCACCGCCACGGGCCTTGAGTTCCCGGCGCAGCCGGAACTGCATGGCCAGCGTGAGTTCTACGCCACCCGCGCCGGCGCCAACGACAGCCACCGTCATCGGGCCCTGGTGATTCTCCAGCCGGGTTAGCAAAGACAACCAGCGGGCATTGAACCCGTTGATGGGCTTAACAGGTACTGCATGGTCCTGAGCACCGGGTACTTCGCTGACTCTGGGCGCAGACCCGATGTTTATCGATAATAGGTCATAAGGCACGGCGGGACGGTTACGGCAAACCACTCGCTGCTTGTCACGATCAATTCCGACGGCTTCATCCCGATAAAAACGCGCACCGGCAAACTCCACCAGACGGCTTAAATCGATATGAACTTCGTCGTAAGTGTAATGACCTGCAACGTAGCCCGGCAGCATACCGGAGTAGGGCGTGTGGGTGTCGCGGCAGATCAGGGTAAGCCGGACACCCGGTACAGGGTGCATCGCAAAACGCTTCAGAACACCTACGTGACTATGGCCGCCGCCAATCAGAACGATGTCACGCAGGACAGGCTGTTCGATTGTTCGCATCAGGTTAGTTTCTTCGCTTCTGCTGGCCAGGTTTCAAAACCTTTCATTTTAGTCTTCGCGCTGGCCGACTTGGCGGCTTTCTCAGCTTCTTTTTTAACATCTTTACTGGCAACACCGATTCGCTCCAGTACCGAGTTCTGAATCTCGTGGAATTCGCCAAGGCGACGTTCCAGCTCTTCATTAAAACGCTTCATCTCGCGCTCTCGTAGCTGGTCTATGTCACCGATCAATTTACGGATTGGTTCCTGAATCTGGTTCTGCAGACTATCAAACTGCTTGAGAGCATCGCTGATCAGACTTTCAATCTGGGTTGATGTCTTCTCAAATTCCTTGTTTACCTTTTTAACAATCTTATCAACACTTGGCTTTTTTTTCTTGGCCATGATGGTGCTCTCCCTGGAGTCTTTTGCTGAAGTCGTGTCAGGTGTGATTCAGACGGTTTGACCGAAGCTGGACGACGTACCAGATCGGCGTGAACGAAGGGACTGCTTTTTGCTCAATACATCTCGTATTCGGGCTTCGATATTGTCGAAAGGCATATTCAGTTCGTGGTTAAACAATAGCCAGTGAACAAACATTTGGCAATTGCCCCAGCACAATACCTTAGGGCTTTGAGACGGGGCTTCAAGTGCCACCATCGGCTATTCGGGCCAATTATTCATCATTCGGACTTCGAACAGATCGGTACGGCGATCCTTGAGATTGGTTACCGAACCTTCGTTTCTGACCAGCTTCAGTTTTTCCAGATCCATATCCGAGAACATGATCATCTCGGTATTAGGGGTCGTTTCCGCCATCACGGCATCATGGGGGAACGCGAAATCCGAGGGTGAGAATACGGACGATTGCGCGTATTGGACGTTGAGGTTCTCAACTTTTGGCAGGTTACCAACACTGCCGGTGATCACCACGTAGCATTCGTTCTCAATGGCTCTGGCCTGGGCACAGTGACGTACCCTCAAATAACCGTTTTTGGTGTCAGTCCAGAATGGCACACAGATAATATCCACTTCCTGGCTGGCGGCAATTCGGCCGAGCTCCGGAAACTCGATGTCATAGCAGATCATGATGGCAACGCGGCCGGCGTCGGTATCAAAGACTTTAAATTTGTCACCGCCCTCGATTACCCAGTCCCGGCGTTCGTGGGGGGTGATGTGGATCTTGCGCTGTTCGTCAACGCGACCATCCCGGTGACAAAGATAAGACACGTTGTAGACCCGGTCATTTTCCAGCAGCGGCATGGAACCGGTGATAATGTTTATGTTGTAGCTCACCGCCATTTCCGACATCTCATCACAGAATTGCTGGGTGAATCCCGCCAGAAACCGGATGGCGCGGGTCTGATCCATCTGATCCGTCAAACCCATCAACGGGGCGTTGAAGAACTCGGGAAACAGGGCAAAGTCACTTTTGTAGTCGGACAGGGCATCCACGAAATACTCGACCTGTTTGAGCACTTCCTCAACCGATCCGAATTCCCGCATCTGCCACTGTACGGCACCCAGCCTGACCTGGGTTTTTCTGACGTTCAACACCGAAGAAGGAGGCGTGTAGAGGATGTTATTCCACTCGAGGAGTGTGGCGTAACCCAATGATTTCTCGTCTTCTGGTAGATACTTGTGCATCAGGCGGGTGACCTGAAAATCATTGGACAACTGGAAGGTCAGAATCGGGTCGTAGATTTCTTTGCGGTCAACCCGCTCGATGTACTCGGCGGGCGTGTATTGATCAGCATATTTGTGATAACTCGGTATCCGGCCGCCCGCCAGAATAGCCCGCAGGTTCATCGAACGACACAACTCTTTACGGGCTTCATACAAACGACGCCCGAGGCGGTAGCCACGATATTCCGGATCAATGAAAACATCGAGTCCGTAAAGCGAGTCGCCTTTGGCGTTGTGCCATATTTTTTCATTCTTGAGGATAAGGTCATCATAGGTGTGGGGGTTGCTGAACCGTTCATACCCGACCAATACCGTGAGAGCGACGGCGATCAGTTCGCCGGAATCCTCGATGCAAATCTGACCGTCCGGGAACTGCTCAACCAGCGCTTCTATCGTTTCCTTGGGCCAGGCACCACCAATGTCATCGTAGATTCTGTCCATCAAAATCTTGAGCTGGTCGTAGTCGTCCAGCGTGAGATTTCTCAGGTTCAGGTGCAGTTCTTCATGAGCCATAGAAGCGAAACTCCGGATAATTTAAATGGCGGTAAATGATCAACAGTTTAACAGAACCGGGTAAAGAGTTCGCAATACCGGCCGATAAGCAACCAGCGGCTATTGGCGCTCATACGTCAGACACACCGAGAATCATCAAAGCATCAGCATAAAGAGGTCCTTGAATGAAAAGCCTTTCGTTTGGCCAGAAACTGCTCTTTGCAGTCGGCGTGTTATTGATCCTTGTAATGGGGACTTACGCGATCATCGGTGATTACCGCCTGACCGAGACTACCGATACCTATGTTGACGCCCTTATTGACGACACCGTCACACAGAGTACGTCCAGCATTGCAGACTGGCTCAACACGCGACTCAGTATGACGGAGGGGGTGGCCAAGGCGCTTGAAGTGGCGGAGGACGACGAGGATGCCAGGGCGATATTGCAGTCAGCCACCCAGGGGGGTGGTTTCAAAGATGTCTATGTCGGCCGGGACGACGGCTACATGCTGATGCCAACCGATGCCTCTGCTGCGACCCTGCCAGATGACTTCGATCCCCGCACCCGGCCTTGGTACAAGCTGGCAAAAAATCTCAACCGCGCCTCATTCACCGAACCTTACCTGGATGCGGGCAGTGATGAGACGATTATTTCAACGCTTGCGCCGGTTAAACGGGGTGTCTATCAGGGTGTTGTCGGGGGCGATATTTCACTGTCCAGTATTGATCGGATGCTGGCAACGGTGACCCTTGCCGGTACGGGCTATGCCGCGCTGATTGGTCAGGGCGGCAAGGTCCTCTATCACCCGAACCGTGAGTTCGTCGGAAAGCCGATAAACACTCTGATTGGCCAGCGCCCGGATCTGACAGGCGCCGACAATATGCTCAACATTGAGGGCGACGTCTGGCGGGTGAGTTTCCACGCTATCGAAAATGCAAGAGGGGTTGACTGGTACCTGGCGACATTTGTCAACGAAGGCTTGATTAATGGCCCCGTCGTAGGAGCCAGGGCCACCGGCGCCATTGTTGCTGTGATCGCTTTGATTATAACCCTGTTGATTCTTCATTTTATTATTCGGGTTCTGATGGCGCCGGTCAGGGGGCTGAAAGGTGCCATGGCCGATATTGCCAGTGGCGACGCCGACCTTACCCAGCGACTTGATGACCAAAGCAATGACGAATTTGGAGAACTGGCTCGCAGCTTTAACAACTTTGTCGAAAATATCCAGACGGTCGTCCGGGACGTTCAGCGAGGGGCGTCAGAGCTAGGAGGCAATGTGGTATCCCTCAGAAAAACAGCGAGTGCGAGTCGAAGCAGCGTCGAGAGCCAGCAATCAGAAATCGACATGATAGCCACCGCCATCAATGAGATGTCTGCGGCCGCCAGCGAAATTGCCCAGAGCGCCCAGCGAACGGCCGATGCGGCCAATACCGCAGATGATGAATCCCGGCAGTCCCTGGACACCGTGAAAGATTCCAGAGATGCCGTGAAGCGCCTGTCTGTGGAAATAACCGCGGCCACCGCCGTCATCGACAAGCTTGGCCGTGATGTAACCTCCATTACCGGTGTACTGGAGGTGATCAAGGGCATCGCTGATCAAACCAACCTGCTGGCCCTCAATGCTGCGATTGAGGCGGCGCGGGCCGGAGACGCGGGCAGGGGCTTCGCAGTAGTTGCGGATGAGGTACGTAATCTTGCCCGCCGCACCCAGGACAGTACTGAAGAAATCAACACCATGATCACGCTGCTGCAAAAAGGCGCGGGCGATGCCGTTCAGGTCATGCAGGCTTCAACAGCGGTGTCCAACGTCAGCATGGAAAAAGCACAGGATGCCATGGATGCACTGGACAGGATTGCCACTGCCATAACATCCATAAGTGAGATGACTACTCAGATCGCTACGGCCTCGGAGGAGCAGACGTCTGTCTCGGAAGAACTGAACTCGTCGATCACGCGAATAGCGGACCAGGGTCAGAAAGCCGCCACTGCCGCCAGTGAGAATGACGTGTACAGCGGGCAGATTGAATCCGTGGGCAAAACTCTGACTCACAATGTTGAGCGCTTCAAAGTATAGAGCTACGTTACAAAGCCTTTCAGACTGCCTGAGTAACGGCAACATCCAAAGCGGCGAGGGCTTTGAGGAAGGCTTCACCGTAGCGCTCTAGCTTGGCAGCGCCCACGCCGCTTACACCCGCCAGCTCGTCAAGTGATTGCGGGCGGCGCTCCAGAATTTCAAACAACGTTGTATCGTGAAAAATTACGTAAGGCGGCACGCCTTGCTCTTCAGCCAGTGCTTTTCGGCAGGCCCTGAGGGCTTCCCAGCCCACATGATCGGTAATGTGATCTTTAACCTTACTGCCAGCCCCGGCAGCTGTGCGACTCTTAACCACCGGATCCTTACGCAAATTCACGGTCTGCTCGCCTTTTAACAATGGCCGACAGGATTCCGTTAGTTGCAGTGCGCCGTAGCCCTCTGGATCAGCGCGCAGGTGGCCATTCGCAACCAACTGACGGAAGACCGACTTCCACTCCGCTGAGCTGAGCTCCGAGCCAATACCGAAGGTGGAAACGGCATGGTGGCCAGCCTGAAGAATCCGGTCATTTTCCACTCCCCTGAGTACATCAATCAGATAACTCACGCCAAACCGTTGACCGGTACGGAACACGCAGGACAGGGCTTTCTGCACCGCCACCGTGCCATCCCAGGTTTCCGGCGGCACCAGACAGGTATCACAATTTCCACAAGGGGTTTCCTGCTTGTCCCCGAAATAGCGCAGCAGGGCCTGCCGGCGACAGGTTGTTATTTCACACAGTCCCAGCATGGCATCCAGCTTCTGGCGCTCAACCCTTTTGAAATGATCGTTGCCCGCGGAGCCTTCAAGCATCTGCCGAAGCTTGATCACATCCTGCAGGCCGTAAACCATCCAGGCGGTAGAAGGATTGCCGTCCCGGCCCGCCCGACCGGTTTCCTGGTAGTAAGCTTCCAGACTTTTAGGCAAATCCATATGAGCCACAAACCGCACGTCGGGCTTGTCGATACCCATGCCGAAAGCAATGGTAGCCACCACGATGACCCCGTCTTCCCGCAAAAACCGCTCCTGGTGCTCCGCGCGCATCTCCGAGGGCAGGCCAGCGTGATAGGGCAGCGCGGTGTAACCTTTACTGCATAACAACCGTGCTGTGGCCTCCACTTTGTTGCGGGAAAGGCAGTAAACAATGCCAGAATCATCTTTATGCTCTACTGTAATAAACTCAATTAACTGTTTGTTTGCATTAATCTTTGGTGTGATTCGATATTGAATGTTGGGCCGATCGAATCCGCTGATGAAGTGCCGTGCTGTGGTTAGCGACAGGCGTTCGGCAATCTCCTTCCGGGTCCGCTCATCAGCCGTCGCGGTCAGGGCGATACGGGGAATCTCACTGAACTCCCGCGCGAGGATATCGAGCCCCAGGTAATCCGCACGAAAATCATGACCCCATTGCGAGACACAGTGAGCTTCATCGATGGCAAACAACGAAATTGAAGCCTGATGCATCAGGTTCAGCGTGCGGGGCTGCAGCAGGCGCTCGGGCGCGCAGTAGAGTAGATCCAGCTCGCCGGTCAGCAAGGCATTCTCGGTATCCCGTGCCTGCTGGAAGTCCATGGTAGAGTTCAGAAACGCAGCGCGAACCCCGAGCTGCCGCAACGCCATGACCTGGTCCTGCATCAAGGCAATCAGTGGCGATATCACTATGCCCGTCCCCGGTCGAACCAGTGCTGGTACCTGATAGCACAGGGATTTACCGCCGCCCGTTGGCATCAACACCATCGCATCATGCCCGGCCACCAACTCGTGGATCACCTCGCCCTGGAGCGGGCGGAATTGGTCGTAACCAAAGACCTGATGCAAAACGGTTTCCGGCGCGACGTTTGCGGTCAGGGGCTTGTGGGTGGTGAGGTGAGCTGAATTCATGAAATAGAGGATCCAAAAAGACACGGAGTGAATGGCGCTGCTATATTAGCAGAATCCAGTAAGGCTCTGAATTATTCCTGACCGGGGTCTGCTTCACACTATCAATAACAAGCAGTTCGGCAGAAAGCGCCCTAAAGGTTTACAATGGCGGCGTTTTTGAACCGATCTGGTCTGAAAATAAACAAAACAACAGGAACTTCATGCAGGAATTTGACGCCATCCGTCCCTATGGTGACGACGAAACCGAGGCCGCCATTGCCCGCTTGATGAATGACCAGGAATTCCTGAGTCTTATTGGCCGTTTTAAATCACCAACGCTTAACAGCTGGTTCCCAGGGTTAGTTCGGATTGCAGTGCAACGCTGGCTGAAACAACAGTTTGGCGATGCCGGCAGCATTGGTGATCTTCAGGCCAGACTCTATGACTACGTAGACCAACTGATTTCCAGGACTACCAACCGCGTAACGTACTCGGGTCTGGATAATCTTGATCCTTCCAAGGCCTACCTGTTTATCTCCAACCACCGAGACATCGTTTTCGACCCGATGGTGGTGAATTACCTGTTGTTTACCAACGGTTTTCCTACTACCCGCATAGCTATTGGCGACAACCTGCTGCACAACCACGTGTTTGCCGAAATGATGCGGTTGAACAAGAGTTTCGTTGTAAAACGCAACATCCCCAGCCCGCGAGAAATGCGTGACGCCTACCTGACACTGTCATCGTTTATCAATCACAGCATTGAAAACAGTGAGAGCATCTGGATTGCCCAGCGGAAAGGGCGGGCAAAAGACGGCATTGACGAGACCGATCCTGCCATCACAAAAATGTTTTACATGTGCCGCAAGAAAACCGGTGAAACCTTCGCAGAAGCCATGAATCGAATGAATATTGTGCCGGTATCCATTGCGTACGAATATGACCCCTGTGACCGGGACAAAGCCAAAGAGCTTGAAATAAAGGCCCGGACAGGAACCTATACCAAGTCCCCGAATGAGGATACCGATCAGATCGTCAAGGGGCTGACTGGCTTTAAAGGTCATGTCCACGTGCACTTCGGCGCGTCGATCTCCGAGTCGCCGGATACACCGAAAGAACTTGCCAGCGTGATTGATCGCGAAATGCATGCAAACTATCACCTGCACGCCCCTAATCTGGTGGCCTACAACCTGAGCAGTATTCACCCCCGCGCCCACGACGTTCCCGAGAAGGTTCGCGACACCGTTGTAACTGCCGAAGCCTGGACCCCCGCCGAGATGGAGGCTGCTGAAGCCGAAATGAACCGAAGGCTTGATGCCTGCGACGCGGCTTTCCGGCCGTTTTTGCTGGCGATGTATGCAAATCCGGTACTAAGCTCACTAAAAGCTCAAAATCCAGCAACTGAAATAACGGCAACAGCCGGGCGACAGAGCGCTCCAGGCGAGTAAGCCGCTTCTGCACGTGAGGCAATAAGGTGAATCATTTCGCCCATCTGTTTCTGGCTCGCACAACGGTGGAGTCCAGAGTAGGTAACCTGCTGGGGGACTTCGCTCGGGGTCTCGACGTGAACAGCCTTGCTGCCCCGGTCAGGGCGGGGCTGATCAACCACCGCAAAGTGGACGCCTACACCGACAGTCATCCGGATGTGATTGCCTGCAAACGCCTGTTCTCGCCTCAACGCCGCCGGTTCTCGGGAGTTGCCCTGGACGTGCTGTTTGATCATTACCTTTTACGCCATTGGGGTACCTTCGCCGACACTCCCCGGCAAGCCTTTATCGACTCGGTATACCGGGACCTCGAAGCGGGTCGTCATCTAATGCCACCTAAGATGGCGACCACCACCGCTCATATGATCAACAACGATTGGTTCAATGCTTATATCGAGCTGGAAAATATTGGTTACGCACTGGACAGGATTG
>JBDNIR010000351.1:0-2272 GCA_041688195.1 Marinobacter sp. | reverse complement strand
GAAGCGATAGAGGCCGCAGCATGGTACGAATATGAGCAACCTGGACTCGGAGCCGAGTTCTTCGCTGCTGTTGACGCTGCCATCGACGTTATTGAAGAAAACTTCATCCCCTTATCACCTCTCCCCGAGGAAGCCGGCCATACCGGTGCAAAACGACTGATTCTGGAACGCTTCCCATACGACATTGTCGCGATTGAGTTGCCGGAAGAAACCCTCGTAATCGCCGCTGCATAGATGCCGCATGCAGATAGCCGTTCGGTGCCAGGTGATGAGGCAGGACCACGCAACGCCCTTCCACGCACCCCACTTCGGCGTTCGTCCATTCAAGCCCAAGCAGATCGGCTAGACTCCCTGCCTGATCATTCTGAAAACTCTCTGCCAATCCACTCATTCGCGTGCGCCAGCCGGCGGTTCAGGAAAAGGGGGGGATTTCCGGTACTGGATGAATCCGGAGCGCTCAGCGATGCGATCATAAAGTAGCATCGACTGCTGATTGCTCTCCTGGGTCAGCCAGTAGACCCTTGGACAGTTCCGATGGGCCGCGTCTGCATATACGTGTTCGATCAGCTTTCGTCCGGCACCGCTGCCGCGCGATTCTTCTGCGACAAAGAGGTCCTGCAGGTAGCAATAATCGCCTTCCGTCCAGCAGGACCGATGATAGATGAAATGAACCAAACCGACGGGTTCCTCTCCCACCCAAGCCAATGCGGCAGACATTGGTTCGCTCGTATCCAGTAAACGCCCCCATGTGAAAGCGGAGACGTTTTCAGGAATACTAATGCCGTAGAAGGATTGATAGCCAAGCCACAGCGGCATCCATGCAGCATGATCTCCTTCACTGACCGGTCCAATTGTAAGGTTCGTCTTCATCCAAGTTCCTCCTGATGTTTCGGTATGGGAACACGTGCAGTTCCCGCGATAATACATGCCGCGATAATGCTGGCGATCGCGCTAGCCAAGATTGGAAGATCGTAACTGTGGGTCAGGTCGAAGGCATAGCCTGCAGCACTCGGCCCAAACAAAGTTCCTACCGCCACGCTGGTATAGAGGACTCCGATCAGCCCGCTCACGTTCTTACTTCCAAAGTCGTCCATGACGACCGCCGGCAACAGAGCAACAAAGCCTCCGTAAAATGTGCCGAAAAGGAATGCGAATAGTCCGAGTAACCAGATGTCCGTGGAAAAGTACCACAGCACCATCGAGAGGCCGATGCCGACGAAAGTTGCCAGCACTGCAAGCAATCATCCCATCAGTCATAAATCGGCTGTATGTTTATTGATGTGAAGCACCGCATGAAAGTGATTTGACATCACGGCATACACGGCAATATCAATAAAAATTTTCGCCTGAGTTAAAAGTAACTTCTCAATCCACCTGCGGCGATGCTGGAAGTTCCGGCCCTCGTGATCCGCAGGTCTGTGAAGACCACTCTCCTATGATCATCGTCGCAGTCCGTGGTAATGATCTCTCTTGAGGACTATGAGGCGTTGCAAGAAACCGCATACCTCCTGCGCGCACCAAAGAACGCCCATCGCTTGCTGGAATCCGTTACCGAGTTGGAGCAAAGCGGTGGTCAGGAAAAGGAACTTCTTGAATGAAACTCATCTTCTCCGAGAACCCCTGGGAAGACTATCTGTACTGGCAGAAAACTGACAAAAAGATCCTTAACCGAATCAATAAGCTGGTCAAGGCTGTACCGTCAACCTCACTCCCAGACCATGCAGGACCTTTATAATCGTTTCGTAGCGTGGTTTGGCGCCAGGAGCCAGGGCTTTGTATAGGCTCTCGCGACCCAAACCGGTGCTGTTGGCAATCGCAGTCATACCCCGCGCTTTCGCGACATCTGAAACAGCCGCAAGAAAAACATCTGGATTTTCATCTTCCAGGGCAGCAGACAGGTACTCCGCAATCATTTCCTCGCTGTCCAGATAATCGGAAGCATCAAATTGTTTAAGACCACTCATTTAGAATATCCTCGTACTTCTTAACCAGAGACTTTGCCCTTTCGATATCCTTTCTTTGGGTTTTCTTTGTTCCACCACACAGGACTAGAAGCAGGATCTTGCCTTTTTGCTTGAAGTAGACCCGATATCCAGGCCCGTAATGGATTCGAAGCTCGCTCAGTCCCTCACCGATAGGCTCTACATCACTCAGGTTGCCGAATTCCGCCGAGCGAATCCGCGCAAGGATTTTGGCCCGAGCCCTCAGATCCTTAAGCTTAGAGAGCCAGCCATCGAATTCGTCTGTCCGTTGGATGTAGTACATATGGCAT
>JBDNIR010000060.1:0-4551 GCA_041688195.1 Marinobacter sp. | reverse complement strand
TGGGCATGCTGGAAAAAACCCGCGAAATCTACAAGAAATTTGGCCTGTTCTACGTCGGACCGATTCAGCACGACGCCAATATCATTCACTCCAAGAAACCGATTAACAGCCTGGCCGATCTGAAGGGCCTGAAAATGCGCCTGCCCGGTGGCATGGTGGCAGAAGTGTTTGCCGAATTCGGTGTGTCTGCGGTCAGCCTGCCCGGCTCTGACATCTTCCCGGCGCTGGAGAAAGGCACCATCGACGCCGCTGACTATGTAGGGCCTGCAGTCAACTGGGAACTGGGGTTTTCCCAGGTCACCAAATACATCGTTATGGGGCCTCCGGGCGTCATGTCGATCTACCAGCCGGTTGACCTGATGGATCTGACCGTCAACCTGCGGGCCTGGAACGCGCTGGATCCCAAACTGCAGCAACTGGTGGAAGACGAAGTCCGTATCTACTCCCAGAAGCACTACCTGGCCATCCAGAAGCGCAACATTGAAGCCATGGAAAAGTTCAAGAAAGCGGGCACCAAGGTTACTCGCCTGAGCCAGGCTGACCTGCAGGAATTCCGCCGCGCCGCTATTCCGGTTTGGTACCGCTGGGCGAACAAGGACGAAGACGCCCGTGCGATTTTCGACATGCAGCTTGAGTACATGATGAACGACACCGTCGGTTACATCACTGAGGAAGACATCAAGGGTATGGAGTAACAGCCCAGGCGTCTGACCAGGGGAGAGCGTTCGCTCTCCCCTTTTTCTATCGATTATTCTGGTTAATACCAGAGGTAGTACAACATGTCTGAATTGGAAGGTTTTGGTTTTGTAATGCCTCACTGGCTGTACTGGGGCTGGCTGGCGTTCATGCCACTGATCATGATTGCACTCGACCGCTGGCGCAGTTCGGATAAGCAGCCTGAGACGAAAATCGCTGCTGCTCCGGTGGGTGAGGGCCAGGACGAGCCGCCGACCGTCGAATACCAAAGTTCGGATGCCAGCCTGTTTACCCGGGCGGTGGACTGGATGAGCGACAAGACCGGTCTGTTCATCTCGTTCTGGACCGTTAATGCCGTCTGTTTCTACTTCTTCGAAGTGATCATGCGCTACATCTTCAATACGCCGACCATCTGGGTGCATGAGGCCAGCTATCTGCTGCTGGGCATGCAATACCTGCTGGCCGGTGGCTTTGCACTGCTGCACGGCGCCCACGTTCGGGTGGATGTGGTGTACAACTATCTGCCCCTGCGCGGCCGCGTTGGCATGGACATCTTTACCTCCATGTTCTTCTTCATGTTTGCACTGGTGCTGGTGCTCACGTCCTGGACCTATTTCGAGAACGCGTATTCCATGGGTGAAACCACTGTCGAAACCTGGGGCATCCAATACTGGCCTGTCAAAGGCATTATGCTGCTGGGTTCGGTGATGTTACTGATGGCCGGCATTTCCAAGCTGCTGAAAGACATTTCAGTCTTTATCCGTCTGGGCCCGGAGGCATCTGAATGAGCACTCAAGTTGCCAACGCCAACTCTGCCCCGAAGAATCCTCTTATCGGTAAGCTGGGCACCTGGCTGATGATCCTGGCCACCGTCGGGCTTGGCTTTGTTATCTGTATCGAAATGATCAACATCCTGTTTTTCGACCCTTACAGTGATGACTACTTTCTGTTCCGCTCCGCAGGCAGTTTGTCTGGTGTCGAGATCGGGCCACTGACCTATCTGATGTTCGGCTCGCTCATGGTGGCCCTGATGATGGGTCTGCCACTGGCCTTCGTGACCGGTGGTCTCGGGGTCATGTTTGTCTATCTGGTGGGCGACACCGCGATGCTCAACATCGTGCCGAGCCGTATTTTCCCGATGATGACCAACTCCGACCTGGCGGCCATACCGCTGTTCATTTTCATGGCCTCCATGCTTGAGCGTGCCGGTCTGATCGAGGAAATGTTCAGTGTGGTCTACAAATGGATGGGCGGCCTCAGTGGCGGCCTGGCCGTGGCCACCATCCTGGCGTCCACCATTCTGGCCGCGATGGTTGGTGTGATCGGGGCAGCCGTGGTCACCATGGGCATCATTGCCCTGCCTGCGATGCTGAAACGCGGGTACGACCAAAAGATCGCCCTCGGCTCCATCATGGCCGGTGGCACCCTGGGCATCCTGATCCCGCCCTCGATCCTGGCCATTCTCTATGCCGTGGTCGCTCAGCAATCCGTGGGCGAACTCTACCTGGGCTCGGTCATGCCGGGCCTGATGCTGTCGACGACCTATATCGCCTATGTACTGATCCGCAGCTGGCTCAACCCCAAGCTGGGGCCACCGGTACCGGTGGAAGAGCGGGTATCCACCATTGAGAAACTGCGCTTGCTGAAAAGCCTGGTCGCGCCGCTGGTGCTGGTGTTTCTGGTGCTGGGCCTATTGTTTGGCGGCGTGGCAACACCGGTGGAAGCTGCGGGTATTGGCTCATTCGGCGCCATGATTGTGGCCTGGAAACACGGCGCGCTTTCTATCGCTGCGCTGCGGGATGCTTCCGTCACTACTACCAAAGCCTCCGCCATGGTGCTGTGGATCATGTTCGGCGCTTCGGTGTTTGTGGGCTTCTACATCCTGCAAGGTGGCCAGGTGTTCATCACCGAGACCATCCTGGGTATCGGCCTCTCGCCCTATGCCGTGCTGTTCCTGCTGATGCTGCTGCTGGTCGTTCTGGGCATGTTTCTTGACTGGGTGGGCATACTCTTGCTGGCCGTGCCGATCTTTATTCCGATTGTTGAGGCACTGCCCTTTGATGGTCTGTTCGGTTTCCCCGGCATTGACAGTTCAGACGTAGTGCTCTGGTTCGGGGTGTTGTATCTGGTGAATATGCAGATGTCGTTCCTCAGTCCGCCCTTCGGGTATGCGCTGTTCTATATCCGCGGGGTGTGCCCGCCGGAAATCTCGATGGCAACCATCTTCCGGTCGGCACTGGTGTTCCTGGGGCTGCAGGCACTTGGTCTGTTCCTGTGTATTGTCTTCCCGGCCATCGTCACCTATCTGCCGAACCTGGTGTATGGCTGATGGCTTGCAGCGTCTGGTTCGTTTTCACTATGACGGACCGGACGCGGTTTTCACGACCTGCGAGAAACAGATGAACTCTCGAATCACGATCAACGGATTGAAGATTGCGCAACAGCTCTACGAGTTGGTGGCCCAGGAGGCGGCTCCGGGAACAGGTATTGAGCCGGACGAATTTTGGGCCGCGTTTGAGGCACTGGTGACGGATCTGGCTCCAAAAAACCGCGCCCTGCTGGAAAAACGTGACGAACTTCAAACCCAACTGGACCAGTGGCATGACGCCCATAAAGGCGAAGCCATTGCCCTTGATCAATATAAAAGCTTTCTCCGGGATATCGGTTACCTGGTACCTGAAGGTAAGCCCTTCGAAATTTCGACCAGCGGCGTCGATGATGAAATTGCCCACATCGCCGGTCCACAGCTGGTGGTACCGGTCAGCAACGCCAGATTCGCCCTGAACGCGGCCAACGCCCGTTGGGGTAGCCTGTACGATGCGCTCTACGGCAGCGATGTAATTCCCGAGACCGACGGAGCTGCAAAAACCTTGGACTATAACCCTGCCCGGGGTGAAAAGGTTGTCCGCTGGGCTGCCGACTTCCTCGACCAGGCAACGCCGCTTTTGTCGGGCCTGCACCGCCATGTGGTGGAGTATCGGTTAGAGCCGGTCAATGGGGCGATCGTGCTTGAGGTGACTCTGTCCAACGGCGATACCTCTACCCTCAAGCACCCGGAACAGTTCGTTGGCTTTCGGCGCGAGCCCCACGAGCTCACTGTTCTGATGCGCAACCACGGGCTGCATATGGAGCTGGTGATTAATCGCGAACACCGAATAGGCGCGATGACCGCTTCCGGGGTCAGGGACGTCATACTCGAGTCAGCGGTCAGCACCATCATGGACTGTGAAGACTCTGTGGCTGCGGTCGATGCCGAGGACAAAACCAACGTCTATCGGCATTGGCTAGGATTGATGAAAGGCACCCTGAACCACACCTTCCTCAAGCACGGACGGGGAGTGACCCGGCGGCTCAATGAGGACCGCCAGTATGAAACCCCCACCGGTAGCGCCCTGACCTTGCCCGGGCGAAGCCTTCTGTTGCTGCGGAACGTCGGCCATCTGATGACCACCGATGCCGTGCTCGACCGCCATAATCAACCGGTTCCCGAAGGCCTGCTGGACGCCATGGTCACCGTGCTCTGCGCCCTGCATGACGTGCACGGCCAGGGGACCTGCCGTAACAGTCGTGCTGGCAGCATCTACATTGTTAAGCCCAAGATGCACGGGCCGGACGAAGCTGCCTTTACCAACGAGATATTTATCCGGGTGGAAAAAGCCCTTGGCCTGGCCCCCAACACCGTAAAAGTGGGTGTCATGGACGAGGAGCGGCGGACCTCAGCCAATCTCAAAGAATGCATTCGCGCGGTGCAGACACGACTGGCGTTCATTAATACCGGTTTCCTTGACCGGACCGGTGATGAGATCCACACCTGCATGACTGGCGGACCGGTTATGCCCAAGGACGATATCAAGG
>JBDNIR010000059.1:0-2684 GCA_041688195.1 Marinobacter sp. | reverse complement strand
TGGACCAGACTTCCTGGATAATCCGCCCGCAAGATTCCACGCAAGAGACGTTTGAGAAGAGGAGTGTGGACTGGGTTGCAAAGGGTTCGAACTGGGCCGACCTTTGTGTCGATACGGGTTCAAATACGTAGCTTTCCAAGTCCAGTCGAACAATATCCGTGTCCTTACTGTTGCCATCCTTCATCTCAACGAAATAGGCAGTCTCACCATCCGGAGTGAGTGCAGGCTGAGTAAATGAGGAGTGGCCTTCAGGCCTGGAGATCTCACGATCACTGCTGTCTTTTGAGAGATAGATACCATCATCAATCCCGATATAAAGAAAGGTGGCAGCGTCGGGATGGTAGGCAAATGATCTCGGTTCAACCGCTACATCTATTGCTCTGAGTTTTTCCTCGTTCTCTGCAATATACAGCCGCCAACGATCGCCTTCATATCCCATAAAAGCCAAGCCTTTGGGATATGAATCGCAGGTAGACGCACTTAAATTAGGGTGAAATAAAACCCCTAAAGCCAGAATCAAGTATTTGTACTTTTCCATAATCAGCTTCCAAGCCCGAAATCATCCAGTGGCTAGCAACGGCTTTCGCCGTGCTGAAACAATCCTTGTAACAAGCGCCACTGCAATCGTGGCGCTCAGAAGATAATAGATGTAGGCGAACAGTCCGTATCCGGTTTCGGTCCCGATCATGAAGCCATGTAACACACCGAGAATGACAGCGAGGTATGCAAGCTCGTGTACAAGGCGCCAGGATGCTCCAAGCTTCCTTCTGAACACAGCCGCCGCACACGTTATGATGAGGCAGGTGAACGCGAACCAGCCGGCGCTCAGACTGACTTTGAAGTAATTATCGAACATCGGGTAAAGCAGCTCATAAGGGAATGACTGATTTCTGGAATAAACAGCCGCTGCAAATAGCGCGTAGTGCACACCCGCCGCGACGAACAGAAGAGCACCTGAAAATTTATGACCTTGAAGCCTTTGTTTCGAGGAACCTGGATGGTGAAGTACCGCCGCTAGTACCTGCCACCAAATTGCGATTACAGTAAGCAAACCGAATAACTTGGATAACAGATAAAAACCTTGCCCAGGTGGTTCGTTCCAGCGGAATTCATTGATCGGAAGTACACTGGCACTCCAAGTGGCAACAGCGCCTGCCAAGATGGCCAGCCCCACGAGCTCCCAAAAGACCGCCGAACGCAAACCACGACTTATTATCATTGTACGCGCCCCTGTCCCAAACATTTTTTCCAAGAAGCGGCACATTCATTCAGTTCAGCAAGTGCAACCGACTCTTCTTCATTTCGGGTCTGTATAGGTAACCCTAGAGTTCGCCAGGCAACATACCCGTGAGGATCCATTACAGCGGAATTTTCCACACCATGATGCAAGAGCTTGCGGGCGACCTCATATCCCCGAAAGTCTTTAAGGCAGTAACTTACGACGATATCAGCGCTTTTCAAATCCTGGGTTACCGTATGAGCATCGATATTCCGCAACTTGATATTTATCGCTCCAGGAATACGGCCTTCTTCAAACTCCTGAGTTTCTCTTGTATCTACAAAGATGACTTTCTGGCCATTTGCAATGGCGTTTAATAGCGCGGACATCTCAACCGATTTCACGCGATTTTGTTCCTTGCGTACGACCTGACCGCTGTTTTCAGGCCGATCCCAAGCGCAATCAGATTCAATGGATGCAAGAGTTGTATTCAGATTTCGAGCGAGGTCATCGGATGAATCGTCGTGCTCAATTGAGCTATAGAGCGCGTTGAAAAACTGGCCATAACACGAGACGGGAACGTAATCGCGATCAAATCTGTCTTGAAGGGTCCGAAATGCCTGTTCAACGATACGTGGTGCTTCATCATTGCCTGATGCCCAGGTAGCACTCTCCATGGCGTGAACGATCTCGCCCATCCGAATAAGGGTCGGATCGAGGGTTTCAACCTTAGCCAAAAGCTTTTCAAAACCCGAGGATGACCTATCTCGAACGAAGTCACTGCCCGGCACAGCGAATGGCGTATCAACATCTAACTCGAAACCCGATGGGCGAATGGTAATGTTTGCTTCCGGGTCGATGTGCGCCTGTATCAGCCAAACAGAAGCCCATGCGTCGGGCTCAAGGCTTTGCCAGGTACCATAAGAACTACCTGTGGATTTGAACGGACTTATAGAGGCGAAAGAAAAAGCGGTCGACAAAAATAGTAGAAAGGCGGCTCCGTGCCAAATTTTCATTGTTCACTCCGTGTAACAATTTAATATCAACTTCTGTCCAAACTCAGGACACATGCGAATTACAATTAACTTAACAAACCTTAATGTTCATCGCAAGTCGGCAGCGCTAAACAAATTAATTAGTCCGCTGCCCCAACACCACCCGCGCCATCAGGTCCTCGATCCGACGGATGGCCTCAGCGTCGCCTTTCTTACCGGTCAACACCACCTGGGAGCCAATCGTTGCTACGTAAAGCAGTAAGGAGAGATCTTTGACGCGTTGGGCGTCATTGCTCAGGCGCTGGAACAGGGTGCAGTTCTGCTGGAGGCGGGCCGCATCCACCTCGGTTACCAATGCGCCGGCGTAGTCATTGCGGCGGGCAAAGTCACGAACCCCCAGCTCCACCTGCAACCGGCGAATGTTGCGGGAGGCGTCCGTCAGCAGCAACTCCAGGATCTGCCGCAGCTCG
>JBDNIR010000350.1:0-2560 GCA_041688195.1 Marinobacter sp. | reverse complement strand
GCTCGTAACTTGATTGCACGAACAGAAATGAATGACCAAATGATCGCAGAGGTTGCCGGTCTTGAGGTGGCTGAAGTGAGTGATATGCGCTCGCAGGTTAATCACTGATTCCGAGTGATGGATCGCTAGATACGAAAAAGTTAGCCCGCGGGCTGCCTTTTGTGTTTTGGGGCTGTGTGTCGAGGCTTAATCCGTCCCCGGTCTGGGTCTCGGTTTGCCAGCCAGCAAATAATGCTGAGCGGCGGCTCTGGCAGCCACCTGTACCCTATCAGCAGCCAACTGCTGCAAAACGCCGCAGCGGCGCGACCGTCTTCTGTTACGGTTTAAAGAGAAAGCACTTGTCGGGTCAATGGAGAGTTGCGTGAACAGCATCGATGCACTAATATCCTCCCATATTGGGAGGTCTTGATGAGGGTTATTGCCAAGAGCACACTGAGAAAGTTTTGGGAAAGTGGCAATTACGCAGACGCAGTAACGCCTTTGACAGAGTGGTACCACTTCCTTTCCAAGGCTAAATGGACGAATCCGCAAGACCTTAAGGCAGACTTAGGCTCAGCCAGTATTTTAAAGGGAGGCCGAGCTGTGTTTAACGTTGCAGGCAACAAGTACCGCGTCGTGGCGGCCATTGACTATGAAAAGCAGATCACTTGGATAAGGTTCGTCGGTACGCACACCCAGTACGATCAAATAGATGCGGAGACCGTGTAATGGATATTAAACTTATTCGTGACGAAGAAGGCCTTCAGACGGCTTTTGCGCGGATGGAAGAGCTGTGGGGAGCCAGGACAGGAACAGATGAAGGCGATGAACTGGAACTTTTGAGTATTGTTATAAAGAAGTATGAAGATCAGCATTATGAGATGCCGGCCTCAGACCCGATAGAGGCTATCCGCTTTCGCATGGACCAAGATGGCCTCACCCAGCGTGACCTAGAAGTTTATATTGGCTCTAGCGGCCGTGTTTCAGAGGTTCTGAACAAGAAGCGCCCTCTTACCATGGGCATGGTCAAGCGCCTCCATAATGGCCTGAATATTCCTTATGAGAGCCTTTTGGCTGGCTGAGAGTTCACCAGTAACCAAAGGGGCCTGGCAGTGGGTTTAGTCGCGCTACACCCTTGCCATAAAACTCATAACATTCCCGACAGCTGGGCCAACAACGAAGATAGGGGACGGATTTCAAATCCGTCCCCGGTTTGCTGGCCTGACGTTGGTAAAACAGCCACAGCCTGGCACCTATAATGCATTGGTGATTGCGGTGGCTCATAAACAATATACCTGCCTTTCAGAAACCGACTTCCGCGCGCTGCTGCAGCCGGGTGGGGTGTTGTTTGATTTGAAGGGAGTGTTGGCGTTGGGTGCTTCGGATTTGCGGTTGTAGAGCGGAGGATAGGGGACGGATTTCAAATCCGTCCCCGGGCTTGGACGTGATGCTGAAAGGGGACGGATTTCAAATCCGTCCCCGGTCTGGCGAAAGGTCTGGCCTGTAGCTCCAGCGATTTTGACGGGTTTGAGATTCAAAGTGTTTTGATTGATGTTGATGGGCCTCGTCTATTCTCCGCTCAAACGCGATTGTGCACCGCGCTTTTCATGTTGGTGGACGAAAATGAAAGCAGCATGCGTTTTGTTGTTGTGCCGACAGACGATCGTATGCTGGCTAAGCTTGAAAGCGGTTTGCTTACCGTTAAGGCGGCTGTATGACTTGCCTGTGCAGCATTTTGCCTACAACAGTTTTGAAGTGGCGTTCAGCTTGCCCAATACGCAGCAGGAAAGACTACTTCAAGATGAAGACGATGCCGAAATGCTTCTAATTGGCAACACGTTGGCCGATGCAATTATCAGGTCGACTGGGATGGAGGACGGTGACAGCACACTTGAAACACTCGATATCGAGCTGCTGGAAGCTTTGGAAAAACTGGTGCCTCCGCTTTCCGGCACGGTGACAGAGTTCGAGGTAGGTGGAACCATACTGGGCCAAGCCGATAAAAGTTTCAGACTCGATCGTGATACATCGAAACACGTTAAAAGAGCGCTTCAGTCGGTGAGAAACAAGGAAGAAAAAATAACCACCCTTGAAGGCCTTGTGTCTCAGATGGATCGAGATAATTTGTCGTTCACGCTTCGGCAAACATCGGGTAATAGGGATCATGTTTGTGCTTTTTCTTCAGAAATTTTTGACGAAGTAATGGATGCCTTTGTGCATGAAAATCGTGTAGCGATAAGTGGACGGGAAACACTGAAAAACGGCAATTAATTTCCTAGACGCAACCTTTTCACCAAACGCCTCAGGGCAGACAGAAGAAGACCGCAGCGAGTGTGCTTCTTAGTTCCGGGTGATTGGCTGTGATATCAACACTACCCGCGTACAACAGCTGCGCGACGGTGTTCATCATCACCGTGCCCACGCCCATTGACGAATTCAAAGCCCCGGATTTAACGCTGCTGATCAAAGCCAGTGAAACCGTGGGCCAAGTATTAAAAGCCGGCGATATCAAGATAGGGGACGGATTTGAAATCCGTCCCCGGTTCAAATCCGTCCCCGGTTTGCCAGCTCCATTCGCGTG
>JBDNIR010000349.1:0-8244 GCA_041688195.1 Marinobacter sp. | reverse complement strand
TGTTTACCCTGTTGCTGGTCTATTTCTCGGTTTCGGTGCTGACCGAAATCGTGACCAACAATGCTGCGGCAGTGATGGTACTGCCGGTGGTGCTCTCGATGACCTCTGCCCTGAATGTCCCCGCCGAACCTTTTGTTATTGCTGTAATGATGGCGGCGTCTGCCAGTTTTGCGACGCCGTTGGGTTATCAGACCAACATGATGGTTTTCGGACCGGGTGGTTACCGGTTTATGGATTTTGTCCGGGTGGGCATGCCGATGAACCTGTTTATCGGAGTGGTGACAGTGGCGGTTATTTCGCAGGTTTACGACGTTCCCATGAGTTGAATTCTTCCGAACAACCCGGGAAGGCAACGGAGATGCGGGTCTGCTACTGGGAGAGTATGTCGCAGCACAGCACCTGAAGGCTGTCGTTGTGGTAATACGCCAGTGACAGGGTGACGCACATATGGGCACCCGCGATCGAAAGGTAGGGGTGACAGCCCTGTACGCTCTAATAATCGTCCGAAAAACGAGTCTGAGTGCCTGCCGTTTGCGACCACCTTGGGCGAGACATTGAGGAACAGCCAGTTCACTTGATCACTGAATGATGAATAATTCTGAACATGAAGGTAGCGGCACAGTCGGTCCAGCAGAACGTTTTCTGGCTCACTGGTAGGCAGCTGGAACAAGTGGATCGGCAGGACGCTGGCGTTATCCGTATCGAAGGTCCGGACCAAGGCCTCATAGCCGACGACGCGCTTGTGGGCAATACTGAAAATGGGCTGTAATGCAGTGCGAAGGATCAGTCCCTGAAAGCTGGCGCTCCAGCCATAGTCGTGCTGATTGAGCATCGGGCCGATGAGATCAAGTTCCGAATCGGCCAGTTGGTGCGGCATGTTTATTGAATATCTCGTCGATGACAGGCCCGATAATCCGAATGCAGCGCCAGAGCAGGTGTGTAACTCAGTTGTTGCTGGGAACAACGACGTTTTCGTCGAATTCAACTTCCATTGTAATCTCCTTGAGTGTTAAAGGCTTCAGCCTTGAATATGTGTATAGACTATCTTATGCAGAATTTTCCTCAATCCGTAAAACCCGTATTCGACAAAAGTACAGCATCCGTTTTTCTGATCACTGCATCCAAAACATTTCGATTGGCTTTTGGGGGGTGAGTTCCTACACTCAGCAGGCTGATGTATTAACTGCGATCAGATAATGGAGCCTTATAGCTTATGCTGGTAAGCAACTCTCACTCTCGCTTTGGCATTGTCAGTATTGCTTTGCACTGGCTGGTTGCTGTGGGTGTGTTCGGGCTTTTCGGGCTCGGTTATTACATGGTTGGCCTGACCTATTACGATGAATGGTATCGTTCCGCCCCCCATATTCATAAAAGCGTTGGCCTGCTGTTGCTCGTGACGGTGGTGCTGCGGGTGATCTGGCGATTGGCAAATACACAGCCTGCACCTCTAACCAGCCACCAGCGTTGGGAAGTGCTTGCTGCGCACTTTGTTCACGGTTTGCTGCATTTGCTGTTGTTCGTGGCGATGATCAGTGGTTACCTGATATCCACTCTGGATGGCTCCTCTATCGACGTTTTTAACTGGTTTTCGGTGCCATCCGTTACCGGCGAGAAGCGTTTCCTCGAAGAGATTGTGGGCACTGTCCATTATTGGGCGACATGGGGGCTGGTTGTGTTGGCAGGGTTGCATGGTCTGGCTGCAATGAAACACCACGTTATTGATAAAGACAACACGCTGCGCCGGATGTTGGGGCGCGGCTGAGCATTGGTCATATGCCGGTCGGGTCTGTGATCTGATCCGTATATGTTTTAAACCCGGCCTGTTAAGGCCAAAGAAGGAGATTACCGATTATGAAAAAGCAATTGCTCGCCTCAGCCCTATCCGTGGCAATGATGGCTGGTGTGCACGCGTCAGAGCACAGCGGCACTTATGCATTTGACACAAAGAGCAAACACCAGTTTGTCACCTTCAAGATTTCACATCTCGGCTACAGTTGGCTCTACGGCCGTTTCAACGATTTCGATGGCGAGTTCGTTTACGATGCTGAAAATCCCGAAAACAGCACCGTCAATGTAACGATCGACACGGCGAGTGTGGACTCCAATCATGGCGAGCGTGACAAGCATTTACGCAGTGAAGACTTCCTGTTCGTGGATGACTTTCCGCAAGCAACCTTCAAAAGCACCAGCGTAAAACCGGATGGCGAAAACGAAGCAGAGATCACCGGTGATTTCACCCTCCGGGGTGTTACCAGGGAAATCACGCTGAAGGTTGAGATGCTCGACCATGGTGATGACCCTTGGGGCGGCTATCGCATGGGCTTCGAAGCTGAAACAGAGCTGAAGCTGGCGGATTTTGGAATCCCAACCAATTTGGGCAAGGTGTCTGAAACCCTCGAGATCATTATTTCAGTCGAAGGCATCCGTCAGTAACGTCTTCTCAATACCGGTGCCGGCCGGCCTGGTCATGGTTTGAATACCGTGAGTAAACTGTTGCCTGCGCTGGGCCGGTGTCCGAACTCCATCGGCGATTTTTCAGAGGATCCACCGATTCTGAAGGGAACATCGTTATAACGGCTTGGAATGTTCTATATTTGTCCGTTGCTGGTCACAGCGGCAGAGTTTTAGCTGACGATAGAACTGGGCACTGAATATAACCAGCCAGATCAGAATACCTGCCCAAAGATAAGGTGCGGTAAGGTGGAAGGTGCCACTGATGGCGAATTCGACCAAAAGCATCAGTGCCAGCGCCAACGTGCCGTTAATCAGCGCCGTTAACATTGCTTGCTGACAAGCTTTGAATTTCATTCTCATCGCGTTCGCTCGAGTAGGAAATAGACGGTTGCTGACCCGTAATGTAATTACTTGGTAATGAGAATACGGGGTGTGCCTCGGGCTCTCCATTCGTGAATTCCGCTATTTGAACGTAATCCGGGTCCAAGGTTGCAACAGATTGGTGTCCAGCGTCCGTGCTCCATATAATGTCCACCCAGATGTGCTGCCAATGAGTAGCAAATGGAATTCACCACAGTTAACAAGAGGCCTCCATGCCAGAGTTTCAGACTACGGATGAAGGGTTTGAACGGGTTGCGCTGAAAGAGTATACCGAGAAGGCGTACCTTGATTACTCCATGTACGTCATCCTGGACCGGGCACTCCCCAATGTGGGAGACGGTCTGAAACCGGTCCAGCGGCGCATTATCTACGCCATGTCGGAGCTGGGTCTCAAATCAACATCAAAATACAAGAAATCCGCCCGTACCGTTGGTGACGTGCTGGGTAAGTTTCATCCCCACGGAGATAGTGCCTGCTACGAAGCCATGGTACTGATGGCCCAGCCGTTTTCTTACCGTTATCCGCTGGTGGACGGCCAGGGTAACTGGGGCGCGCCGGATGATCCCAAATCCTTCGCGGCGATGCGGTACACCGAATCCCGGTTGGCGAAGTTCGCAGATGCGCTGCTCAGTGAGCTGGGGCAGGGCACTGTGGATTGGGTGCCGAACTTTGACGGCACTATGGATGAGCCTTCGACGTTGCCTGCGCGGCTGCCACACGTGCTGCTCAACGGCACCACGGGCATTGCGGTGGGCATGGCGACGGACATCCCGCCACATAACGTGCGGGAGGTAACAGCCGCTTGTATTCGCCTGCTGGAAGCCCCCCAGACCACCACTGAGCAACTCTGCGAACACATCAAGGGGCCGGACTTTCCGACGTACGCCGAAATCATTACGCCCCGGAAGGATTTGCTCCAGATGTATGAAACCGGCCGCGGCTCGCTTCGCATGCGCGCCCGCTGGATCAACGAGGGCGGCGATATTGTGGTGACCGATTTGCCTCACCAGGTTTCCGGTAACCGAGTGCTGGAGCAGATTGCCCACCAGATGCAAACCAAGAAGCTACCGATGGTGGCGGATTTGCGAGACGAGTCTGACCATGAAAACCCGACCCGGCTGGTGATTATTCCACGCTCCAACCGGGTGGACCTCGAAGGGCTGATGACGCATTTGTTTGCGAGCACCGATCTCGAAAAAACCTACCGCGTCAATATCAATGTTATCGGCAACGACGGCCGGCCAGCCGTCAAGAATCTGCGCACCATCCTGACCGAGTGGCTGAGTTATCGCCGCGTGACGGTCACCCGTCGGTTGCAGTACCGGCTCGATAAGGTGCTGGCCCGCCTGCACTTGCTTGAAGGCTTGCTCATTGCCTATCTGAACATCGATGAGGTGATTGAGATTATCCGCACGGAAGATAAGCCAAAGGCGAAGTTGATGGCCCGGTTCGGTCTGTCACCGGATCAGGCAGAAGCGATTCTTGAACTGAAGTTGCGTCACCTGGCGAAACTGGAAGAGATGAAGATCCGCGGTGAGCAGGACGAGCTGGCCGCTGAACGGGATGAGTTACAGTCGATTCTGGGCTCTGATACGCGCCTCACCGCATTGATCAGACAGGAACTTGAGGAGGATGCGGAAACCTATGGCGATGACCGGCGCTCTCCCATCGTCGAGCGTGGTGAGGCAAAGGCTTTCAGCGAGCTGGACCTGATTTCCAATGAGCCAGTGACTGTTGTGCTGTCCGAAAAAGGTTGGGTGCGCGCTGCCAAAGGCCACGATATTGAGCCCGGGGGGCTGAGTTATAAGTCCGGTGACCGGTTTGCGATGTCGGCCCGTGGTCGGACAAATCAGCAAACGATCTTTCTGGATTCCACCGGTCGGGCCTATTCCATGATGGCCCACACGCTGCCATCGGCCCGAGGACAGGGCGAGCCACTGACTGGCCGCATCAATCCCCAGCCAGGAGCTACCTTTGCAGGATTGTTGATCGGGGATCCGTCCGAAAAAGTTCTGTTGGTCACTGACGGGGGCTATGGTTTTGTGACGTCGCTGGAGGAAATGGTCAGCAAGAACCGCAACGGCAAAACGCTGGTTAATGTGCCGAAAGGGGCGCGCGTTATGTCACCCCTGATTGTGCCCAAAGGTGAGGAGGTGCTTTATCTGGCCGCCATATCCAATGAAGGCCGGATGCTGGTGTTTCCGCTCAGTGAATTACCAGCGCTGGCGAAAGGCAAGGGCAACAAGATCATCGGTATTCCGTCAGCCCGGGTTCAGAGCCGTGAAGAGTACGTGGTGGCAGTAGCGGTATTCGCCCAGACTGACCAGCTTCAGGTTCTGGCCGGCAAGCGTAAGATGAATCTCCAGTTCAATGACCTCGAGCATTATTTGGGTGAACGTGGCCGTCGTGGTCATAAATTGCCACGAGGGTTGCAGCGGGTAGATGGGCTCGGAGTGATCAAATCAGCGGCCTCACTGGCGGCGGACGAGGAGCAGGACAACGGTGAGTGAACTGGTACTGATTAATGTGTCTGGTCGGGACAAGCCGGGCCTGACCTCGGAGATTACCGGCATTATGGGGCGCTACGACGTCCGAATCCTCGATATTGGTCAGGCTGTGATCCATGATCACCTGACCTGGGGCATTCTGGCGGAAATTCCGGATGAGTCGAAGGCTTCCTCTGTCATTCGTGAGTTGCTGTTCCGGCTCCACGCCCTGGATATGCAGGTCCGCTTTGCGCCCATCACGGAAACGGCATACCAGCAGTGGGCTGCGGGCCGCAATCGCGCCTGTTACATCGTGACGCTGATGTCCCGGGACATCAAAGCCGAGCAGATTGCACGGGTGTCAGCCATTACTGCGCGCCATGGTCTCAACATCGACAATATCACCCGGCTTTCGGCCCGGCCCTCGCTGAACCCCACGGATAACCGCATTGCCTGCATAGAGTTCTCGGTACGCGGAACGCCGTCTGACCCTGAGCAGTTGCGGTCCGATTTTCTCCATATTGCCGGTGAAATGAATGTGGATATTGCTTTCCAGGAGGATTCCATCTTCCGTCGCAACCGGCGCCTTGTCGTGTTCGATATGGACTCCACGCTGATTGAGGCGGAAGTGATTGATGAACTGGCCCGTGAAGCGGGAGTGGGGGACCAGGTCGCCGGTATCACCGAACGCGCGATGCTGGGTGAGCTGGATTTCAGTCAAAGCTTTGCGGAGCGTCTGGCGCTGTTGAAAGGGCTGGACGAGTCGGTGCTTGAGGGGATCGCCCAGCGTCTTAAGCTCACTGAAGGTGCTGAGCATCTGCTGAAGAGCCTGAAATCGCTTGGTTATCGCACTGCCATCCTGTCCGGTGGGTTTAACTATTTTGCCAGACACCTGCAGCAGAAGTTGGGTATAGATTATATTTACGCCAACGAGCTGGAGATTGAGAATGGCAAGGTCACCGGCCGGGTGTCCGGCCGTATTGTTGATGGCCAGCGCAAGGCAGAATTATTGTTGGAAATTGCTGCCCGGGAAAACGTCTCCCGGGAACAGGTAATAGCAGTGGGGGATGGCGCCAACGACCTGCCGATGCTCAGCCAGGCCGGGCTGGGCGTGGCGTTTCGCGCCAAACCCCTGGTCAAGGAGTCCGCCCGGCATTCAATTTCAACGCTCGGGCTGGATGCTATCCTGTACCTGATCGGTTTTCGGGAAAGTGAGACTCACTGATCCCCGAAGTCGTAGTTCATTTCCGGCACGGGTGCCTGCAGGTAGTACCCCTGAATGTAATTGACGCCGGCCTGCCAAAGCGTCGCCAGCACAGCGGCGTTTTCCACTAACGGGATAATCGTGAGCTTGCCGGTACTTTGAAGTGATTTCACCATTTCCTTGATTTCTTCCTTGGCGCCTTCGGTTTTCTGAATATCCTCCGTGAAAGAGCCGTCGATTTTCACGTAATCCACATCAATGTGTTTGAGCGTGTTGAACGGGTTCAGTGCGCAGCCAAACTGGCAAATGGATACCTTGCAGTGCAGCTCGTGAAGCGACCGCGAAAACTCTCTGGCTTGCTTCATGTAACTGTTGGCGTCGCCTTCGCGAAGCTGGAAGATCAATGAATCCCCCGGCAGCCGGGCAGATTTAAGCGCAACGCTGAGCCATGAAGTGAAGGTTTTGTCCTGAATGGTTCCACCGGTCACATTCAGGAACAGCCGGGAATCATGACCTTTGGAGCGATGGTTGGCGAGTTGTTTGATGGTCTGTAGGATAACCCAGCGATCAATCTTGCAAGCCATGTCGGACGGTCCCGTTGGCGGCAGAAAGTCATAGGGTGAAACCTCTTCGTTATCCTTGTCCAGCATGCGTACCAAGGCCTCATAATGTTCCTCGCCTTCGCCCCGGAGGTTGATGATGGGCTGGAACAGGAGCCGGAAGCGATCTTCATCGAGCGCTTTCTGGATAGCTTCCAGGGAGCTGCCTTCATCGAGCGATTCAAAATGGCCAGGGTTATAAACCGATACGCCGTTTCCACGCTCGTGCCCTTCGAGCTTTCGAACTTCCGCGGATGCGGTATGGGCGCGGCTCATGAGGTCGGGGGCTTTGGGTGAGTTTTCAGTAATGGCTGCAACACCAACGCTCACCGTGATCTGCACTGTACGTTCGCTGATGTCAAAAATGTGGTCCTCGATCTGTTTACAGATCGTTTCACAACGGTCTGCCAATCGCTTCTCATCGCAAGGCTGAGCCAGAATGGCAAAGGCGTCATCGCTCATACGAGCGAGAATCATCTGGTCGTCGACTTGCTCCTTGAGCATCGTCGCGAGATCGCCGAGAACCAGGTCAGCGCCAGCGATGCCAACCTGACTTTTCATTGCCATGAAGTCATCCAGCGCGATGTAGGCGAGGGCGCCGTTTTCCTGCTTTTCGCCCGCCACCGTGATGGCTTTGGCCAGTGCGTCCATCAGATGCTGGCGGTTGTAGAGGCCAGTGAGCAAATCCTGACTGCTGATTTTGCGCAGTTTTTCTTCCAGCTCGGCATCGTTTTGCTCGGGCTGGATAACGATCTGAGTACAGGGCTCACCGTCGTAGGTGGCGGATGACGCCGTCATTACGATGCTCATCTGGTGGTTGTCGCTGCGCTTGGCAACGCACGTGAGAGTGACCCCATCTTTTGGAGCTTCGGCGAAGGCTTTCATGAACTCTTTGTAGGGCCCCTGGCTTTCCGTGGCGAGGGTATCGAGCAAGGGAATGCAGATCAGCTCATCGATGTCGTCATAACCCAGGAAATCCATGTAGGACTGGTTGGCATAGATGTGCATGCCGTCGTTGATGTAAGCGATGGCATCTTTGGAGCTTTCCAGCAATAACTGGCAGCGTTGTTCAGCCTCGCGCAGATGAGACTCCAGTGCGCGGCGTTTGCGGCGCTCATCC
>JBDNIR010000348.1:0-6694 GCA_041688195.1 Marinobacter sp. | reverse complement strand
TTGTTAGCTGCAAAAAACTCTCACTGCATCTTCTGGTTGCGGAATGCGCTGAGTAAACGCACAACCGTATTTTCCATCGCCACCGTAGCAGCCAGCCCAAGTTTTTCAGGCAGCGTACGTTTTCGGCGGTATCCTACCGACACTACCTCGGCGCGCTCACAGGCTTCAATAAGATATTCGTCGGAGGTTTTGATTTCATCAATCAGTTTCACCTCCAACGCTCGGCGACCAAACCAGATGTCACCATTAGCAACTGCAGAGATATCCAGACTCGGCCTCCGCTCACTGACATAATCCTTGAACAACCCGTGTGTATCTTCCAGGTCTGCAAGAAATTTTTGCCGGCCTTTTTCCGTGTTCTCACCAAAAACGGTCAGGGTTCGCTTATGCTCGCCTGCTGTCAGCACCTCAAAGTCGATCTTGTTATCCTTGAGTAATCGATGGAAGTTTGGCAACTGCGCCACCACACCAATAGACCCCAGGATGGCAAAGGGTGATGCAATAATACGATCTGCCACACAAGCCATCATATACCCGCCACTGGCAGCCACTTTATCGACGCACGCGGTCAGCGCAATACCCTTGCTTCGGATCCGATCCAGTTGGGCTGAGGCGAGGCCATAGGAATGAACCAAACCACCACCACTCTCCAATCGCACAACCACTTCATCTTTCCCGGCATCAGCAACGCTGAGCACCGCCGTAATCGATTTGCGAAGAGAATCCGTATCGCTGGCTTTAATATCGCCGTCAAAATCCAGCACGAAAATGCGCGGACGAGCCGCCTCATTGGGTTCAGCGCCGTTTGTTTTGGCTTTGGTTTTCTTTTTCTCGGCTTTGGCTTCCGCTTTGTGCTGTTTCTTCTGTTTCTTCTGTTGTTTCTGCCAGAGTTTGCGTTCTTGCTCGCCCATCATTCTGGCCTGGATTGACTCTTTCAGTTTGCGGTACTTGTCGTTAAGTCTACTAACCCGAAGCTCACCGTCACTGTCGTCGCCTCCTTTGTCCTTGTGCATAGCTGACACGATGGTTGCCACGACAATTAATAACGCAACAACCAACGTTACTGTTTTGGCCAAAAACAGCCCGTACTCTGTAAAAAATTCCAAGTTGCATCTCCAGCATGGATACTCAAAAAGTCGATTGATTGTAACTGAGCAAATGCAGGGTACAAGACCTTGCTCGATGAAAGGACCCAGAGGTTGAAATAACCACCTCACAAAATTAAAACAAGCGTTCGATCAAGCTTGACACTGCCTGGCCCTCCCCCTAAAGTCGGACGGGTTAGCCAGGCGCATGAAACACATCATAAAGGGTAAAATAATGTCTGCAGCTCAGGTATTTGAAAAACTCGAAAAGAACTTCAACGCGGATGCCGCCAGAGGTCTTGATCTGGTGTTCCAGTTTGACATTGAAGACGACGCCAATCACCACCTGATTATCAATGACGGTACCTGCCAACTAGTCGAAGGCGACCATGCCGATCCATCAGTCACTCTGATAATGAACTCAGAAACCCTTGAAGGCATTGTATCCGGCGAAACCGATGGCATGCAGGCCTTTATGGCCGGTCAGCTGCGCGCCGAGGGCGACATGATGCTGGCAACCAAGCTGGGTGAACTGTTCACACTGAATTAATCCAAGCTGTAAAAAAGCCTCTGAGCCCTTCGGCCAGAGGCTTTTTTAGTTTCAGAGACCAGCGTCATCGAGGGAGGACTCTGCCAACTTGAGCAGGTCCATATTGCGATCGTCCCGGGTGCCGATGCTTTCTATGTAGTATTCGAGCGAAGTCAGCGCATCGGCCAGGGCTTCCAGAACCGACTTGGAAGGTGGCTCACGTTCATCGAGTAGCTTTCCCTGTATAGACACAGCAACATGCTGGAGAACACTGGCGGCATCTGGATCATCCAGCATCTTGAAACCGCCCCAGATGCCATGTAGCGTCGCCGGTAGATTGACCAGGTGCATTTTGTCATAGTCAGATTCAATAAAGGCGGTAATGGCCCGTTTTGCCAGGGTCAATGCGCTGCGAGCTTCGTCAGCTACAACAATCATGGCTTCCCGACGATAAAGTGACTCTTCACGGTTCGAAACTGTAACGTCCGCCAGCGCATCGGTTTCACTGGTAATGCCGCGGCTCACCATTTGCATGGCAGCTTCTTCAATGTTTAGAACCGCATCCGCGAGTACATAGAGTTCGTCATTCGAGGGCAACCGTTTTTCCGCTTCCCATGAGCGCAGCTTGCCAGCCTCACTTTTTGCCAGTCCGGACAATTGCTTGAGATCCAGCATCAGCAAGGTGTTGGACAAGCTCTCAAGCGACGCCGCAATCGTTGACAGTTCGGCGATGTCCGGCTCGATACCCCGCTCCACAATATCCAACTTGTCCTTGAGCTGGTTCAACTCCTCCTGCAGGGCATCCGACAAGGATTTAAGAACATCAGCACCGGGTCCGTAAAGACGCTTGCGGTGGGTTTCCATCATGACTTCCGGGTATTCCGAGGGGCCCAGCTGGTACGCCTTGAGGACCTCCACCACCTCAGGGTTAGCCGACCCGCTGCGGTATAGCAGATAGATCAGATCCTTGAAGAGGGAATCCGGGGCATCTTTGGCTGTAGTCACTTTACCCACGTAAACAATTTCGCGAGTGTATTTTTCAATACGCATGAGCAAGCGTTTACGGGCCTTTCCAAAAACCATGTCGCGGTCGAGCATGGTGTCGGCGACCACTGCAAGCAGACACCACATCTGCCCCATCGCCGCCCCGTTACAGAGCCGGGCAAACCCTCGTGCTGAGCGCCCAATCAGTTTTTTATTAACGACCTCGTTGCGTTCCCGCAAGACACCCAACAGACCAATCTGGAACATCAGGCGCATTCGTCGGGCGTAAACCTCGTAGCCAGCTTCGTCGCCTTCAACTGGAGTGATCGTCAGACTGGAACAGAAATTAGCTCGGTGTTTAACGTCAACATCGAAAAAGCAGGATTCAGGATAGGGCTTTTCTTTGCGAGCTTCCCGTAAGTCGTTAATGATGGGAAGCAACAGCTCCGGGTGGTCTGCCCGTTGCTGATGATAATATTCAACATACCGGCGAAGAATAAAAAGCGCGCTGCTTAATGTGGTGAGCAGGATGTTTTTGTCGTCATTTGCACCAACCGGCACATCGTTGGCCATGGCTACCGCTTCCCGGCACAACAGGATTCCACCACGCAGTTCTACCAGAATGAAGATACCCCGTAACTGATTCAGATAATCGACACAGTTCTGGAGGTCTTCTCCACTCTCCCGGTTTTCCTGAAAACGCTCAAGACAGGCTTCTGCCTGTTTGATCGTTTGTTCTATTTCCTTCTTGACCAGATTAAACGACTGCGATTTCGCCGCTATTGACGATTGAACCATAAATTGATACTTCCCGTTATCAACGTGCAGAGAACCGCATCTAAAATTACCGAACTAACCATTACTTATAGCACAAAATTCAAGTAGCTCAAGAAACCCTAAATGTAACAAAACGTACGCCCGCACGGGTTCTGAAACGATGATTTCAATGGTCTGCACGTTCCCCGCTTTGCTCAATCTGACGCCAAAGAACCTGCCCGCTGGATTTCTCGATCGCATCCAGCATTGTTGTATGGGCATCCATTTCATCCTGCCGTGCCCGTACAACCCGTAAAGGTTTGCGATCGGCCGCCAGTCGCCGAACGGCTTCCACGCCACTGGCGTTATCACTGCCGGCATCCAAAGACAGCGCGGTCTGCCCGCCAGTCATTAACAGATACACGTCCGCGAGAATCTCGGCATCCAGCAATGCGCCGTGTAATTCACGGCTGCTGTTATCAACGCCATAGCGTTTACAGAGAGCATCCAGATTGTTTTTCTGCCCCGGATGCTTGGCCCGGGCCAGCGCCAGGGTATCAACGACGCCGCAGAATTCACGGGTCACCCGTTTATTTTTCAGCCTGGCGAATTCCGCATCCATGAAACCGATGTCGAAAGCCGCGTTGTGTATAACCAGCTCAGCACCGTCGATAAACTGAAAAAATTCCTCAGCGACATCACGGAAGACCGGTTTATCGGTCAGGAAATCATTGGTAATGCCGTGTATAGCAATCGCCTCGGCCTCAATTTCCCGCTCGGGATTAACATACACGTGGTAATGACGTCCGGTGAGTTGACGTTCAATTACCTCTACACACCCTATTTCAATTATGCGGTGGCCCTGGGCCGGGTCGATACCGGTGGTTTCAGTATCCAGTACTATCTGTCTCATGGTTTTTCCTGTTTAATTAGCGGCCAGCAATTCCTCGACACCCCGATTGGCTAGCTCATCAGCAAGTTCATTGTCGGGAATACCTGCGTGTCCTTTCACCCAATGCCAATTGATTTTGTGACGACCGACTTCTTCATCCAGCGTGCGCCATAGATCATCATTTTTTACAGGCTTTCTCGCCGAGGTTTTCCAGCCATTTTTTTTCCAGTTCTTCATCCATTCGGTGATGCCCTTCCGGACATACTGGGAATCAGTGTAGAGCTCGACAGTGCAATCCCTGTTGAGTGCCTTCAACCCCTGAATGGCCGCCATCAACTCCATCCGGTTATTGGTGGTATTGCGCTCGCCCCCATGCAGGGTTTTGAGCACTCCCCGATATCTCAATACCACGCCCCAACCTCCTGGGCCCGGGTTACCCTTGCAGGCTCCGTCGGTATACACCACAACACTTTCAGCCATGTCCACTCCCGTGAGTTTTATCTGAGCGCTGATAACCTCGGGAAATTCCGAGGCTGCCCGCGGCTGGCAAAGCAATCACATTTTTTTTGCGCCAGGCCGGTTTGCGGGCGATGGGGGCGCATACCCGCTTGGTGGCCAGGATACAGTAATAGGCGCCAATCTGAATAAAACGACTGGCCCCCGTGCGCTCAATCAATGTGGGACGTTCAATGGCTCGTGCTGACTGGACCGGCAAACGGAAAAAATGACTTTGAGCGTTATCCACCTGGAAATCCAGCAAGCTGAGCCAGTCCTCCATGCGCCTGCGGAACAGAAACCTGCCGCCCCAGGGACCACTGGTATTCCGGAACAGAAGCTTACGAAGTCCCCAGGCGCTAAACGGATTGAAACCGATAATCAGCAACTGCCCGCCGCCCCTGACTACCCGGGACCCTTCCCTGATGACCTGGTGAGGATAGGCTGAAAAGTCTGCGCTGTGATGCAGGATGACGAGATTCATCGAACTCGAGGGGAACGGCAATTCATCAGCATCACAAACGGCGACGCCATTCGGTAGATCACTTTCCCAACGCGGTGTTGTCAGGATGTGCTGGCCAAAATCGCTGTCAGTGGCAACCGGCAACCGGTGGCTGATACCCACATGCAACTGTCTGGCGCCGGTGAGTTCTGCTACCTGCTGATTTATACAATGCCTCTGATCTGCCAGCAGTGCACGTCCTAACGACGTTTGAAACCAGTCTTCAAACTGCTGGTGGCGTTCTGCGTAGTTTGCCCCGTTGGATTCTTTCATTGTTGCTTCCTGGTACCTCTCTGGACACGGCCCAAGTTATCGGATAGTTGGGAGGCGGCGCCTAATTGCTTTATCATAACAGGCACATTCATTCAGGCCCATACGAGGTTAAATGCTAACCATCACACCGATACCAGCCTTTAATGACAACTACATCTGGTGCCTGGCAGACAGTATGACTGGCAAGGCTCTGATTGTGGATCCAGGCCAGGCGGACCCCGTCACCCATTACCTGGAAACCCACAATTTACAGCTTGATACCATTCTGGTCACGCATCACCACCCCGACCATACCGGTGGCGTAGCAACCCTGGCTGAACGCCATGGCCCCGAGCGTATTACCGGCCCCGCGGACTCTCCGTTCAAGGGTGTCACAAACGCCGTGCACCCGGGGGACAAGGTGGTGTGGCAAGATAGTGAGTTCGCCGTTATGGCCGTGCCTGGCCACACTCTTGATCACATCGCGTTTTTCTCGGAAACAGAGGTGGAAGGCGGGCCCATTCTGTTTTGTGGCGACACGCTGTTTATCTGCGGCTGCGGCAGATTATTTGAAGGGTCGCCGAAGCAAATGCGTGAATCCCTGGCTAGCCTGAGGACACTCCCCGACGCTACCCGCGTTTATTGTGCTCATGAGTACACTCTGGCCAACCTCAAATTCGCTCGACACTGGCTGCCCAACGATAATAACCTTGCAAAGTTCGAAACGAGATGCCAGGCCTTAAGGGAGCGTTCCGCCCCAACTGTGCCCTCGACATTGGGGCAAGAAAAGCAACTTAATCCGTTCCTTCGCTGGGATGACCCGGCGGTGGTCGCTGCGGCCCAGGCCTATGCCACTGACAATAATTTACCTGCCAATGACGAGAATCAGATCTTTGCAGCGGTTCGTCACGGTAAGGACCATTTCTGAATGCGTGTAACACAAGGTGTCAATGACGTAATGTCAACGTTCTTGACCCCCCGAAATTCGATCTCATAGAATCCGAGTCGAACAGTTCAGAATATGAACCAAGTGTTACCAACGCATTAAGCCTCCAAAGGGTTTGTCAGCGGATGCCGCTAGCCCGACAGCCGGAAAATTACGATGACGGTCAGAAGTCTTACCGCCTTTTGTTGTTTCAGCATTCTCAGCGGATGCTCTTCTCTGAGCACTGAGTCCTCCTCATTGAACACTGATGGGT
>JBDNIR010000058.1:0-3470 GCA_041688195.1 Marinobacter sp. | reverse complement strand
GGGGCAAGGCCTGAATCACAGTGTTTTTTCATTTCATTTCAATTCACTGTTTATTGGCCATAACCCGCATTTGACCGCCGTGAGGTGAGGCGCCAGACTGCATATATCCAGAGGCTGCAACCTCGCCCACGACCAGAGAGAGACCGCCATGAATCGCCCGGACAAGCAGATCGTCGTCACCGTCCTGACCGCGCCTGGTGAGCCTGAACCGCCAGGTCTGGATGCGCTGCGGGCAAGAGCGGAGGTGCGCTTTGCCTCGGATGAGCAGAGCTTGCGGGACACCTTGCCGGGTACCCACGTTTTGATGGTCACGGATTTCCGCACGGAAGCGCTGGTTGCAGCCTGGCCGACCGCAAACAAACTGGAGTGGATTCATGCCACCAGTGCGGGGGTGGATGCGTTAATGTTCCCGGAGCTGATTGCCGGGCCGGTCAAGGTAACCAATGCCCGGGGCATTTTTGATCGCACGATCGCTGAATATGTATTGTGCACCATCCTGATGTTCGCCAAGGACTTCCCTCATTCTATCCGCCTGCAACTTGAACATCGCTGGCAGCACCGTGATACGGAACGAGCGGAAGGCAAGCAGGTTCTGGTGGTCGGAGCGGGCTCTATCGGACGACAGATTGCGCGTCTGGTGAGGGCAGCGGGACTGATCCCTCACGGTATTGCCCGCAAAGCCCGCAAGGAGGACCCGGACTTTGTGGCAGTGCATGGTAATGACCAGCTCTATGAACAGCTAAGTCTGGCAGATTACGTGGTGATTGCGGCGCCACTGACGCCACAGACGGAAGGCCTGTTTGACGCTACTGCGTTTGAAGCCATGAAGAGCACCGCGCGGTTGATCAATATCGGGCGCGGGCCAGTAGTGAACACTGACGATCTGTTGGAAGCCCTCAATTACCATGTGATTGCCGGGGCGGCGCTGGACGTCTTTGAGGAGGAGCCATTGCCTGTGGACCATCCGCTCTGGGCCATGGAGAACGTCATTATGACAGCCCATATGTCCGGGGATTTTATCGGCTGGCGGCGTGCCCTGACGGATCAGTTTCTGGAGAATTTTGATCGCTGGCACCGGGGTGAGGAGCTATTCAATCCGGTCAACAAGGCGTTGGGCTACGCTGGATAACTCAGGCCGCCCGGAGGCGGCCTTTCAGGTTTTTCACTTCAGCCTGGCAATAACAGCATCGCCAATGACGCGGATGTCCCTTCGGGTGGAGCCGTTCTCTGCTAAATCAGTCGCTACCGCATCAAATAGAACCTGTCCCGCCGCTTTCAGTTTGTCATCGCTACGGCCCAGCCACTCCAGCATGCGGGCCGTGGTGAACAACATGGCAGTGGGGTCTGCCAGCCCCTGGCCGGCGATGTCCGGGGCGCTGCCGTGGGTTGGTTCAAACATGGACGGCATGTCCGGATTGTCCGGGTTCAGGTTGCAGGAAGGCGCTACCCCCATGCCCCCGGACAGCACCGCTGCCAGATCTGTCAGGATATCCCCCTGCAGGTTGCTGGCAACCACCACGTCAAAATGCCACGGGCACTGCACGAACTTCATGCAGGCGGCGTCGACCAGTTCGTGGTGGGTAGCGACATCGGGATATTCTTTTGCAATCTCGGCGAAGGCTTCGGAATACATATCACCCCAATAGCGCAAAGCATTGCGTTTGGTCACGATGCAAACCTGGCTTTCGCAGGTGTTACCACCCAGTGTCGGAAACGAGCGTGACTTGCCTTCAGTAGCCCTCGCCTTTGCGCGCTTGCGGGCCTGCTCGAAACCGTACCGGATAATCCGATCCGTGGCGCGGCGAGTGAACACTTCCATCTGTGTTGCAACTTCATCGGCGGTTCCTTGCCGCAGGCGGCCACCCTGACCGACATACTCGCCCTCACTGTTTTCGCGTATGACCAGCATGTCGATGTCTTTGGCACGCTCGTCAGCCAGAAACTGACGTGCACCCGGCAACAGCCGTGCGGGACGTTCGCATACCCATTGATCAAAACCCTTGCGCATTTGCAAAAGCGGCGCGAGGGATACGCTGTCCGATAGCAGGTAACGGTCGTGGTCATCCATGGGGCCGGGGTCGCCCAACGCACCCAGCAAAATTGCATCAAAAGCCTGCAACTGCTGGAGTGCATCGTCAGGCATCATCTCGCCATGTTGCTCATGCCACGCATGAGAGGGCCAGGGGAAGCGGGTCCATTCCAGCGCAAGGCCGTAGTGTTCACGAAGAGCCTCCAGGCAGCGAATGGCTTCGGCGACAACCTCGGGGCCAATGCCGTCACCGGGGGTCACTGCGATTCGGGTAGTCTCGGACATGGAACGCGCCTCCTTGATAATGTGAGTATTCCCACAGATTGTCGGATTACTTTTCTACACGCAAGCCGTTAGCGCCGTTACACTGCGTTTGCTTCGTTACAGAGTCCGGCTATATTGACGGTACGCAGTTGCAAACCATTATTCATGAGGGTGCCCGCACGATGGTATGGTGTTAGCAGTTGTTCTTGTGTATTTGGAGATTATTGTCAGTGAGTAATCTTGAAAAACTGTTTGATGAAAGCCAATGCGAACAATGTGCCTGTGGTGAAGGTTTGGATTTTCAGTTCAGTTTCGCGTTTCAACCTATTGTGGATGTGACAGATCAGTCCGTTTATGCGTATGAGGCGCTGGTCCGCGGGTTGGGTGGCGAAAGTGCCTTGAGCATTCTGTCCCGGGTCACGCCTGAGAATCGCTATCCGTTTGACCAGATTTGCCGGGTCAAGGCGGTCAAGCTGGCCTCCAGGCTCGGTATGAGCTCTCGTCTAAGCATTAACTTCCTGCCCAATGCGGTATACAAGGCGGAGTACTGTATCCGCACGACACTTGCAGCAGCCAAGACCTATAACTTTGACACCAGCAAGATAATCTTTGAATTTCTGGAGTCGGAGGATCTGCAGTCGTCTACCGACCACATTGTCGCTATTCTCAAAGCCTACCGTGAGATGGGGTTTCAGACCTCAATCGATGATTTCGGCGCTGGTTATTCCCGCCTCAATATAATGGTGGCCAGTCCTCCGGATCTTTTGAAACTGGATATGGCTCTGGTTCGTAATATTAACGCCGAACCCAATAAGCAGGCCGTGGTGAACGGTATCATCACCATGATGGATGAATTGGGTGGCCGTATTGTTGCCGAAGGTGTGGAAACAGAAGAAGAGTACCGGTGGCTGAGATCCCGCGGCATTGCTCTTTATCAGGGTTACCTGTTTGCAAGGCCTGGCTTTGAAATCTTGCCGGAGCCCTGGTTTCCGGAGTATCCAGCCTGAATTCCCCTTTTGTAATCCGGGAGTAAGTATTACGTGTTCTATCGCATAGTGACACTGGCAGGCGGCATCGTGCTGGTTGTCTTGTTGTTCTTGTTAATATGGCTTTTCTGCCGCAAGTTCCTTGCTCACCACGGCGTGGTTGAAAACCTTTCCGATCGTACCATGGTGCT
>JBDNIR010000347.1:0-3576 GCA_041688195.1 Marinobacter sp. | reverse complement strand
TCGGTTCATCGCCCTGAGCGCCATAAAAACCTACTGCCGAACCGGACACCAGAACATTGGGGCACTGCTTCCATGAACGAATGGTGTTGATGAGTTCGGCGGTCAGGGCTACTCGGCTGTCCCTCAGTGCTTGCTTACGCTGTGGTGACCAACGTTTATCTGCGATACCTTCTCCGGCCAGATTGATAACCGCGTCAAAGCCCGCGTGGCTTTTCACCTGACCCAGCGACTGTATGGCGGAAGCACGCCCGCACAGGGCCAGCACATCCGGTGCCGATTGCCTGCTGAGCACCGTGATATCGTATCCTTTGGTTTGTAAAGCGGGGCACAGACGCTGCCCGATAAAGCCTGTGCCACCCGTTATCAGAATGGTTTTAGTCATGGTGCCTCACTTTTTCGAATCACTGGGTTCGAGTGCGGTGGGAACATTTTCATGTGCCGGGTGTTGTTAGCGTCGCTTCGACCACCTCCCGGATTGCCAGCCCGAGCTGCAGGTTTTCACCGACCGGAGGCGCTAGATTAATCTTCACTCCATGGGCTTTCTCCATAACACTGATCATTTCAGGGACATCCTTGCGGAGGTGTCTGCCAACGGCAAGAAACAGCGGCATGATGGTAAAATGGCGACAGCCGTGTTCAACCGCATTTGCAATAATGGACTCCATGGAGGGTTCTGCCAGCTCCATATAAGCGACAACCGAATCAGGCACAGCGGCAACGGTTGGGGCTGCCAGTTTTTCAAAGGTTTCGCACCATTTTGGATCGCTACTACCATGTGCGAGTAAGATCACCATATGTTGCTCGGTCATGAAGCTTGTAACTCCTCGATAAAGGGTGGAGCGGTGTGAGTGTTGTCTCGCGATCTCGATGAATGTAACCGGTAGCTTGAATTAAGCTATATCGACCGCATCTTTATCCGCCCAGTGTAACGCGTTTTGCTTTAACGGAACCCGGAGGTCTACCTGATATGTTCGGATGGCGGGAAATTTTGGATTTCTGGTTCGGTGAACTTGATGAAATGGGTTTGCCTGACGAGTTTCACCGTAACCGATGGTTCCGATCCAGTAAGGCTTTTGATCAGGAAATCCGCCGCCGGTTTCTTTCCATGACCCTTATTGCCTCGGAAGGGGGCCTGGACCATTGGCGTGAAGAACCCGGCGGGACCCTGGCCGAGCTTATTTTACTGGATCAGTTTAGCCGGAACATTTATCGGGGAAGCTCCCTGGCATTTGGTAATGACAAACTGGCGCTCAGAATTTGTAAACAGGCTATGGCGAAGTCCCAAGACGTTAATTTGCCCCCTGTTTTCCGCGGTTTCTTCTATATGCCGCTGCAACACTCTGAGCGGCTGGAAGATCACAACCTCGTCATTGAGCGATACGAGCAGTTGGTGGCATCGTCAGAAGGAATTTTGCGGGTCTTTCTGGAGAGCTTTCTTGAGTCTGCCCGTGATCATCACAAGATCATTGACACCTTCGGTCGTTTTCCGCACCGCAATCATGCCCTGAAAAGAAGTTCTTCCGCTGAAGAGCAAATCTATCTGGCGGGTAACCAAAAGCGTTTTGGTCAGTAAATAACCATTGATCACGACGGTGTTGGTGAGAGGAGAACAGCTGGATAAAATCAGTGTTGCACCGGATAAATGCGCTACGTATAATCCTCTTCCGTTGTCGAGTGACACCATCAATCGGCAGCTGAAATTGCGGGAATAGCTCAGTGGTAGAGCACAACCTTGCCAAGGTTGGGGTCGCGAGTTCGAATCTCGTTTCCCGCTCCAGATTCCGGAAACCCAGCCCGAAACGGCTGGGTTTTTTCGTCAAAGGTCGTCTGCCCACCACCCAACTTGCCGTCGTTCTCGCGTATACTGCCCACCGACATTATTGGTGCCATGACCCCCAACGGCAAATGCGTGCTCCAGACGAACCCATAACCGGAATCAATAAGGCAGGTGAACCATGCAGGTTCAATCTCTGTACTACTATCCCGTAAAATCGCTTTCGGGCATGCCAGGTGGTGTAATTTTCGGAATGAACGCAATACATGATGGTGATGGCCCGGTTTGTGTGGGTGATTCCGTATCGTTTGATGACATTGGAGAAAAGCAATAATGCCGTTGTTGACCCTGGATGATCTGTCCCTGTCGTTTGGCCTGCAGCCGTTACTGGATCACGCATCCTTGACGATTGACCCTGGCGAACGGGTCTGTCTCCTGGGCCGGAATGGCGAGGGTAAGTCCACCCTGCTCAAAATCGTCAGCGAAGAGGTGGTGCCGGATGGGGGCAGGGTTCGGCTGGACGAAGGCGCAGTACTTGCAGTTTTGCCGCAGAACCTTCCGGCCCAGGATCGTAGAACGGCCTATGAGGTCGTGGCCAGCGCGTTTCCGGAAACAGGCAGTCTGCTGGCAAAGTTTCACGCGCTGTCACAATCGGCTGACGAACACAGCCTTGATGAGCTGATGAAGGTTCAGGAGCGGCTTGAAGCACTTGATGGCTGGCGCCTCGACCAGAAGGTGAACGCCATTCTGGCACAGTATCGTATTGATCCTGATCAAACCCTGAACACGCTCTCCGGCGGCTGGCAGAGAAGGGTACTGCTGGCGCGCGCCCTGGTGGGCGAACCCCATATCCTGTTGCTGGACGAGCCCACCAACCACCTGGATGTGCCAGCGATCGCCTGGCTGGAAGAAGCATTAGGCCAGTTTCGTGGAGCTTTGTTGTTTGTCAGTCACGACCGGGCGTTTATCCGCCGTATGGCAACCAGGGTGGTGGAGCTTGACCGCGGGCATCTGATCAGTTTTGCGGCTACCTACGATCGCTATCTGGACTTAAAGGAAAAAGCGCTGGAGGAGGAGGAACGGCAGAATGCGCTTTTTGACAAGCGCCTGAAGCAGGAAGAAGTCTGGATAAGGCAGGGTATTAAAGCACGACGAACCCGAAATATGGGTCGTGTGAGGGCACTCAAGGCCATGCGTGAAGAGCGCCAGCAGCGGCGTGAGCGCACGGGTAGCGCCAGTTTTGCCGTCGAGGATGCTGCGCGATCCGGTAAGCTGGTGGTTGAGGCGAAGGCTGCTGCCTTTGGCTATGATGCTGGTGCCTCGATTGTTTCCGACCTGAATCTTACCGTGATGCGCGGCGACAAAATCGGTCTTATTGGCGAAAACGGTACTGGTAAGACCACCCTCGTACGCCTACTCCTTGGCGAACTGGAGCCGACAGCTGGCGCTATACGCCTTGGTACAAACCGGGAAGTGGCGTATTTCGATCAACTGAGGGCAGAACTTGATCTTTCTCTGAACGCACTGGATAACCTTGCCGAAGGGCGCGAGTTTATTGATATCAATGGCCAGAGCAAACATGTCCTGGGCTATTTGCAGGAGTTCCTGTTCACGCCAGCGCGTGCACGTTCCCCGGTCAGTGTTTTTTCCGGCGGCGAGCGGGCCCGGCTGCTGCTGGCAAAGCTGTTCAGTAAACCCGCCAACATCCTGGTGCTCGATGAGCCGACCAACGATCTCGATGTCGAGACCCTAGAGTTACTGGAATCCCAACTTGTCGAGTTTGCAGGCACCGTAGTGGTTAT
>JBDNIR010000057.1:0-6060 GCA_041688195.1 Marinobacter sp. | reverse complement strand
GTTCGCAACGCTATGACATTGTCTGATGCGGTCGCGCCGGCAGGTTCCGCCACAGGCGTTGCCTGTACGGCATCAATCTGGCGCTCGATCCGCGCAAACAGGTCCGGGTGCGGGGTCACTGGCTCAATGGCTTCAGCCAGAAGCGCCAGGCGCACCTCCCATTCTTCAATGAGAGCGTTCAACTCAGGCTCATGCTGCAGGCGTTGTGTTACCGATGCCCGCTCGTGCGCATCCAGCGTGCCCAGCACGAACTCTGCAGCGAGCATGTCAAGATCGTCCCGATCGGTCATGGTGTAAGACACCTTTTGAGTTGTTTCAATGCGCGATGAAGGCCGGTCTTGATGGTATTCACCGGTTGATCAAAATAGGTTGCAAGGTTTGCCCGCGTTTGCGTTCGTCATCTATTTTGACCTCGACCTTAGACCGGTGGTTTGTTTTAATCAAACATTGACCGGAAATCCCGGTATTCGGTTAAAGCCCGGTCTACGCCGACAGCCCTGAGCTTCACCACCTGGCCGGGCTGGCATTGGGCGAGTCTTGAAGCCGCCAACGGGGTGAGGTTGCCCAGTCTGGGATAGCCTCCGATCGTTTGCCGGTCATTCAATAGCGCAATGGGTTGGCCATCCGGAGGCACCTGAATGGCGCCCAGGGAAATGCCTTCCGAAACCAGTGACTCAATATTGCAGTGCAACTTTGGCCCGGTAAGGCGAACCCCCATGCGATCCGCCCGATTATCAACCCGCCACCCGGCGTTGAAGGCATCGAATATGCTTCTTCCGGTGAACGAGGCGATCTGGGCGCCGGTCAGCAGATTCAGGGTCGCGGGTGACGAATAGTCGGGCCGCTCATGGGTGGGGGCTTCTCGTTCAGGGTTATGTGATTCGGTGTTTGTGACCATCAACTGATTGCCGTTCTCCAGGCGGTTGCCTTGCCCGTTGAAACCGCCCAGCTTCTCACGCACAACGCAGGACACGCTTCCCAGTACTGGGTCCGCTGCAAAGCCACCGGCCACGGCGAGGTAGGCGCGCAGCCCATTGACGGGGGTGCCGAATGTCAGTTGGTCGCCTTTTTTGAGGGTAACCGTGCGCCACAGTGGTAGCGGTTTGTTATTGTGCTTTGCTGTCAGGTCCGCACCGGCGATGGCTACCGTCAACACTTGCCCGGCAACCAGTTTGAGCCCGCCAAAGGTGATTTCTAGCGCTGGCGTGCCCCAGGTATTGCCCGCCAGGTAATTGGCCCATGCCCAGCCATGAAGGTCGGCCGGACCACCCTGGGTCACGCCCAGATGGCGAACTCCAAAGCGCCCGGCATCCTGGAGTAGTGCCAGCGGGCCGGCCCGTTCCACGTGAAATCCGATAGCGGTGTCGGCGCTCATGGGGATACCTCATTCTGCACCGGTGTCACGTCCCCGCCGTGTTCCTCGAAGAGAGCGCGGCTCACTCCGACAAACTTTGCGCGGTCACCTACCTTGAGCAGGCTGAAGCCTGACCGATTGCGGTCGAACAACCGTGCGTTAGTGCGGCCGATCAGATTCCAGCCGCCGGGTGTTACCGCCGGGTAAGCTGCGGTCTGGCGACCTGCGATGGCGACGCTTCCTGCGGGCACTTTGCTGCGGGGAGTATCCAGGCGTGGGCATTTGAGGGCTTCATCAAGCAATCCCATAAAGGCGAAACCGGGTGAAAAGCCCAGTGCGAAAACCCGGTATTCTTGCCGGGAGTGGGCCTCAATTACGGAGTTAATGGTCATGCCGGAGAGCTCTGCGACCCGTTGCAGATCAGGGCCAACGCTGGCGTCATACCAGGTGGGCAGCTCGTGAAGTTTACCGTCTGCCCCGATTTGGTCCGGTTTGAGCGTTGCCAGTATTTTTACCAGTTGCAGCCGCACATCGCAGGGGGTCAATTGAAGCGGGTCAAAGATCACCAGCAAGGTGGTATAGGAGGGCACCAAATCAACAAGGGCGTCTCCGAAAGCCGCCTCGCACTCGTGACTCAGGGCCGTCAGCCACAGCAGATTCTGCTCTTCAATGGTATCGAAGAGCCTGACCATCCAACCATCAAGGCCCGCGCGCTCCAGGGTTGGCTTAGCCATGCAGCTCAAGAGCCCTTTTGGAGTGCGTTCAGCATTTGACGGATGGCGCTCACCGCAGCGATTGATTCCTCATTGTCGCCATGGACGCAGAGGGTGTCTGCTTCCAGTACCAGATCGCTGCCATCGCTCGCTGTCAGTGGCTGCCCTGTGGCAATCCGTCTGGCCTGCTCGAGGATGGTGTCCGGAGCGTGATGCACGGCCCCCGGTTGGGCTCGGGAAACCAGGTGGCCTTCCGCATCGTAAGCGCGGTCAGCGAAAGCTTCAAACCAGAGTGCGATGCCTTGCTCATCTGCCAGCTTGCGGATCGTTGTGGTATCCCGGGTCGCCAGAGTCATTAGCGGCAAAGCCGGATCGAACGCCAGTACCGCCCGCGCGACGGCGTTGAAAATTTCTGGATTTTTGGCCATGTCGTTATAGAGTGCGCCATGGGGCTTTACGTAGCTCACCTCGGTGCCTTCGGCCCGACAGATTCCCGCCAGTGCGCCCAGTTGATAGATCACCAGATTCTCGATTTCCCCGGGTGAGCACGCCATAGAGCGCCGTCCGAAACCCACCAGGTCGGGGTAGGCGGGATGGGCGCCAATGCTGACCGAATGCTGCGTCGCCATATGGACGGTCCGGCGCATCACATCGGGATCGGAGGCATGAAATCCGCAGGCGATGTTGGCGAGGTCCACAAAGGGCATCACCTCGTGGTCAAGCCCCATCACCCAAGGGCCGAAGCTTTCGCCCATGTCTGCATTCAGCTTTAAAGGTTTCATGGTCTCCTCTCTTCTTTTCTTCTTCGCGGCCCGAATAGCGCGCGATTACTCAGAAAATGTTCGAACGCTCGTACTGTTTGGGCCACTCTGCGTTTTCTGCTCTGAGACTGGCGGCTGCCCTGAGCGGCCAGGCCGGATCGGAGAGCAGTGCCCTGCCGAGAATCACCAGATCGGCCTGGCCATTGGCAATAACCGATTCTGCCAGGTCCGGGCTGTGGATCAGGCCGACCGCCCCGGTGGCGATGTCGGCCTTCGCACGCACCTCCTGTGCCAGGGGAATCTGATAGCCCGGATGGATCGGGATCTGCTGCCGCGGGTCATTGCCGCCGGATGAGCAATCGATCAGGTCCACATCGCCCTGTGATTTCAACAAAATGGCCAGCCGCACGGTGTCTTCGAGGCTCCAGCCGCCTTCGACCCAATCGGTACACGACAACCGCAGGAACAGCGGCAGGTGGTCCGGCCATTCTTCCCGGACCACCGCGATGGATTCTTGCAAAAAGCGAACCCTGTTTTCAAATGTACCACCGTAAGCGTCTTCACGCAGGTTGCTCAACGGTGAAAGAAACTGGTGGATCAGGTAGCCGTGGGCACCATGCAGTTCCAGTACTTTGAAACCGGCTTCCCAGGCTCTGCGGGTGCTGGCTTTCAGGGCCGTCATGGATTCAGCAATCTGGTCTGTCGACATGGCTTCCGGCACGTGCCACTGGCTGGCATAGGGCAGGGCAGAGGCGGACACCAGGTTGTCCCAGCCGCCTTCGCTGACCTGCAGCGGGCGTGAGCCTTCCCAGGGGCGGCCAACAGAGGCTTTGCGGCCTGCGTGACCGAGCTGAATGCCCGGCACGGCACCTTGCGCTGCGACAAATCCGGCAATGCGGGCGAGCCGATCCCGCTGCTCGTCATTCCACAAGCCCAGGCAGTTAGGGGTGATCCGGCCTCGGGGTTCAATATGTACCGCTTCGGTGAACACCCAGCCTGCGCCGCCAGCAGCCCTGGCGCCAAGATGGACGAAGTGCCAGTCATTAGAGAGTCCGTCCTGCCCCGAATACTGACACATCGGGGAGAGCATGATCCTGTTACGAGCCTCCACGGAGCGAAATTTGATCGGGCGAAACATATGAGGGTTAGGATCACGCCTGAGAATGCGGCGGGCATTCTCGCCGCCAGAGCGGGAGTCGGTAACGGTTGTACCGGGAACCGGGTTGGTGTCAGACATGGACGTTGTTTCCTCCGCTGTTCATGGTTGGCTCAGCCGATGGGCAATAGGCGATTCACAGCACCGCTTCGATGGCTTGTGCATGGCGCAGTAATTCGGCATCTGATCCGTTACGCCCGACCAACATAAGCCCGCTTGGAAGTTCCCCCGGTTGATGGTTCGGGAGGGTGATGGAGCAGAGGTCAAGCAGGTTGGCTACCGTGGGATTGCGCAGGATCAGCAGGTTGAGGCGTGCGTAGTCCTCGTCATTTGCCACTTCTTCCATGCGCGGAGGAACCACCGGAATAGTGGGTGCCAACAGGCCGTCATAGGCCTGCAGCCATTCGTTCGCCTGGCGCTTTTTTTCCTGGCGTCGGCGGCACAACTCAAGGTAATCAGCGGCACTCAGGGCGGCACCCTTTTCGATGCGGGTGCGTACGCGCGGATCATATTCTTCCCCATGGTCCGCCAGCCATTGCCGGTGTATGAAGTAACTCTCTGCTGCGGTAAAGCCACCCCCCTCCATGAGTTCGGGCAAGCTGGCGAGCACGGGTGCTGGGGCCTCGATAATTGCAGCTCCGGCTTTTCTCAACAGTCGCAAGCTGCGTGTGAATGCCTCGCTTACTGCGCTGTCCATGCCATCGAGCATGTAGTCACCGGGGATCACGAACCGCCGACCACGAAGATCGATCGGGGCCAGAGGTCGTTGGGGCTGGCCAGATAGCACAGCATCAAGCTGGGCACAGCAGGCTACGCTACGTGCAATCGGGCCAATGGAATCCAGGCTGTCTGACAGCGGGAAGGTACCCTCCCTGGGCACGCGATATTGTGAGGGTTTGAAGCCTACCAGGCCGCAAAATGCAGCGGGAATGCGAACGGACCCTCCGGTATCGGTTCCAATCGCCGCAGCCGCCATGCCCTGGGCGACTGCAACAGCGGCCCCGGAGGATGAGCCACCGGGAATTCTTCCGGGAGCGAGGGGGTTGTCCGGGGTGCCGTAATGGGGGTTAAGGCCCAGGCCGGAGTAGGCAAATTCGGTCATGTTGGTGTGCCCAGTGATGACGGCACCCTCACGCCGCAAACGGGTTACTATGGTCGCGTCCCGCTCGGCGGGCTGCTGCCAGCCCTTGGAACCGGAGTGGGTGACCTCGCCGGCGACATCAAACAGCGCCTTCAGGGCAATAGGCAGGCCCGCTAGTTGCCCCACCGGCACACCACCGGCACGCAGTTGGTCAGCGGCAGCGGCTTCGGCGCAGGCGGTACCCTCGAACCGCCTGGTGTATATCTGGGCCTGGGCGTTGTCTTTGGCGCGAGTGTTCGAAGCACAGGCATCAAGCAGGTCCGAAGCATGCCATTTAGCCTCTGCCATGCCTGCCAGTAGCGCCGCCAGTGTTGCCTTATCGCCAGCTTCCCCGCGCAGCAGCATCGGGTTGACGGCCCTGTTCACGCGATCACCAGCATAGTCTGGACGTTGTATCGGTGTTCCAGCTCACGTCCGGTCATGGGGTCCTTTAATACCATGCGAAATGCCTGGGATGGTCGCACGCCACCGATCACCGGCAAGGTTCCGCAAAGCATCGCCTGGCCGGGTGCCAATTGTGGCTCCTTCAGGCCAAAACGTCGTAGCAGCTCCGCAGGGTGCAGTAATCCTGTTACCGGGCCTTCCTGATAGAGCACTTCGTTGCCATCGATGGTGGCGTAGGACGCCATCTGCAACTCATCCCAGTGCTCGATAATGCTGTCCAGTTGCCACACCTGCCTGCTGACCGGCTTGGCGCAGACCTGCTTGGAATGGGCGACCGACCAGGCTTCGGCTTCGCGATCAGTATGGTCAGAGCCGATGGCCACGAGGGTGCCTTGATCGGTGCCAATCAATACAACTTCCACTTCACCACTGGACGCGTCGCCGAGTACCTGAATATCCGGTGCTGTGGTCAGCTGGTTGGCCGCCACACGGTAGAACAGGGGAGTGTCGGAAGGCGGCTTCACACCGATCTCCTTAAGCTCCTCGATGTG
>JBDNIR010000346.1:0-2805 GCA_041688195.1 Marinobacter sp. | reverse complement strand
ATGCTGCAGGAATACCCGACATTCTGGGAAAACCTGCCCTCATCCGCCCGCCGTATGGTGTATGACCGGGTTCGAAAGTCCACTCCCCACCTGGTGGACAACCTGGTCAAGGATGTGTCCGAAAACATTGAAGGCCTGCTGGATATTAAAGGCATGGTGATTGACCGTCTCGCCTCCGACAAGCAGTTGCTCAACCGGATTTTCCTGGAGTGTGGCGAAGTGGAATTCCGCTTTATCGTGAATTCCGGCTTCTATTTTGGTTTCCTGTTCGGCCTCATCCAGATGGCTGTCTGGTATTTCTACCAAAGCTGGTGGGTACTGCCGTTTTTCGGCTTATTAGTGGGTTGGGCCACTAACTGGATCGCCCTGAACGTGATCTTCCGGCCATTGCATGAGAAGAAGATTGGCCCGCTCCGGCTTCAGGGCCTGTTCCTGAAACGCCAGAATGAGGTCGCTCAGTCGTTCTGTCATATCGTCACACATGAAATTCTGACGGTAAGCAACATCATTAATGCGATTCTCAACGGCCCCAATGGTGAACGTGCCCGCAACATGGTCAAGAAGCACATCAAGCCATTAGTGGATGAAACCGCTGGTATGGGTAAGGCGCTAACCCAGGTGGCGTTTGGCCCCACCGGGTTTGCAACACTCAAGTACGAGGTTGGTGAAAAGGCCATTGAGATCTCCCAAACCTCCTTCACCAATCCGATTTTCCAGAAAGACCGCGCCGAGGCTGTAGAGCGCATCATGGTGGAACGGATGATTGCGCTATCATCGGAAGAGTTCCAGGACCTGCTGCGACCCTGCTTCCAGGAAGATGAGATTAAACTCATTCTGGTGGGCGCCTTCCTCGGCTTCGCTGCCGGTGTAGGGCAACTGCTGTTTATATTCGGCTATTGATATCGCCAAGGTTCTTCCGTAAGCGCCAGAAGACGTGCCAGAATACCCTACAAGTTCTATACTCCCGCAGCGAAGTGATCTACTGCCAGACCGGGGGCGAAGGATGTCGAAATTGTTGTTCTGGATATCAACGCTTTTTTCAAGACCACCGCCTCCTGCCCCGGAGCTACAGTCGCGGCTACTGAATCCCGGCCAAGGTGCAACCAGCCCTGAACCAGACCTCGAGCCAGCCCTCCATAAACTGGAGGAGCACCTTTTCACCTGGATTCTCGACGCCAACCCGGCCCAGCTCGAAAAACCAGGGCTCTATGGCAATCTGGTGCTGCAGGAACTCGAGACCCGTATCATGAACGGCCAACTGGACGAACTTCCCCGCCAGCCCATGACCCTACCCAGGCTGCTTCGGGCACTCTCCGATGAGAATATTGACCGCAGCAAGCTGAGCAAAATCATCCTCAGCGACCCCGCCCTGACCGACCAGCTATTGCAGGTGGTCAATAGCCCGTTTTTTCGGGCCGGTGAACAGACAATTGAATCCGTAGACCAGGCTATTTTTATTATCGGCATTGATGGTATCCGCAGCGTTATCTCGGCGTCCTTGTTACGACCTATGCTCGCCGCCCGCAATAGCAGCGAAGCGCTGTTTGCTCAGCGAGTATGGCGGTGGGGCATGACCTGCGCCCGCTCAGCCGAAATGATTGCCCGCGTTCATGGCCAGGACACCAATGCTTTTTTTATGGTTGGGTTGCTGCCTGCGCTGTCTCACATGACCCTGAGGCGGGAAGTTCAGCGTATTTACCGCGCGCGGCTACCCCTGGTTGAAGTGGAACCGGAGGTGATATGCGAGGCATTGAAGCGATATGACTGGAAAACTGCCCAACTGCTGGCTAACGACTGGGCGTTGCCACCCCGTTTTATAGCTCAACTGTTAACAGCGGAACGGCCGATGCCGGGCGAAAAGCACACGCCGCTGAACGATGGCATTATTCTGGGCACTCGCGAAGTACTGCACCATGCGAATCAGCCCAACCTGCCAGAGGAGGAACTGAGACAGGCTGTTGAACTGACCGATCAGGAGTTTGATCGGGTACGCCCAGCCATCGCCGCGATGCTGAAGGATGGTGACAGTCACCCGCACTGAGGGTCAACGTTCGGCGATCGAAGTAGCTCTGCAAAGGTTTTGGAGGTCGAGGGGCCCCGGTCCAGAATGCCCGGTGGCAATACATCGGGCAGACGGCGGACCATTTTATCCTCGTCCTCCCGCACCACCGACATCACATCGCCCACCGTGATCAGGTCCAGCGAGCGAGCAGGCACCAGAAGATCACCGTTCGGCCCCGCCAGCGTAATCAACCCGCCCCGTACCAGCTTGTCGCTTATACGTCTTGCCACTTCGCCAGGCACCCGTAGCTGATGCTCGAGTTTTTCCTGCTGTGGTGCTGGCTTACCCTCACTGAAGGGTTTGCATACCAGCCACATAATAACCATGGCCACTTTTTCCTGCAGGTCCGGGGAGAACCGTACCCTGTGACGCTTGGCCACAGAGCCGGGATTCTGCAGATAAAATACGATACTGGCGCCTAGCAGAAGGATCATCCAGTTGAGGTAGACCCAGATCAAAAGGATGATACCAATGGCAAAACTGGAATAGATGGCAGCGTACTTGGCAGAACCTGCCACAAAGGATGCAAACAACATTCCCCCCGCCTGCCAGGACACGCCTGCTATCAAACCGCCGATAAACGCATATTTGAGTTTGACCCGGGTATTGGGCATGAACACATAGACAAAGGTGAACGCTCCAGCCACCAGGAAGAACGGTGTAAAACGGCTAAGAATCAGAATCACTGACCCCAGGGGCTCGATCTCAATTAGTGCCTGGACAAACTCGGATGAAAATATCGT
>JBDNIR010000056.1:0-1800 GCA_041688195.1 Marinobacter sp. | reverse complement strand
TATCAATATAACGTGGTCAATGCCTTCTTGGCGAATGCTTCCACGTCTGCAATCCGGCCTTCCTTTACTTTGACCAGCCACTCCGGATCCTGAAGCAACGCCCGGCCGACGGCAATCAGCTCAAACTCGTGGTTGGTCATGCGTTCCACCAGTTCGTCAATGCCCGCCTGCTCCACCGCTTCTTTCTTGCTGGCAAAGGTGCCGCTGATAAAATCTTCGGTCAGACCGACACTGCCCACAGACATAGTCGGCTTGCCGGAGAGCTTCTGGGTCCAGCCCGCAAGGTTGAGATCAGAACCCTCAAATTCGGGCTCCCAGAAGCGGCGGGTGGAAGCGTGGAAGATGTCTACACCGGCTTCAACCAGCGGCGTGAGGAACTGCTCCAGCTCGTCCGGTGTGTTCACCAATTTGGCATCGTAATCCTGCTGTTTCCATTGTGAGAACCGCAGCATGATCGGTAAATCCGGACCCACCCGGTGGCGAATGGCTTCGATAATTTCAATAACAAAGCGCTGACGATTGGCCATATTGCCACCGTATTCATCGGTACGCTGGTTAGTTCCTTGCCAGAAAAACTGGTCAAGCAGGTAACCGTGGGCACCGTGGATCTCCACGCCATCAAAACCGAGGGCTTTGGCATCCTGGGCAGCGTCGGCAAAGGCATTGACCACGTCGGCGATATCTTCCAGCGTCATCGCCTTGCCATTCGGCTTACCGGGGGCAAACAGACCGGACGGGCTGAAGCCTGGTACGCTCGGGTCTGGCTCTATGCCTTGCTTGCGAACGGCGCCCACGTGCCACAACTGCGGGAAAATAGCGCCGCCTGCTTCATGAACCGCATCCACTACTTTCTTCCAGCCCGCCAAGGCGCCATCGCCATGGAACGCAGGTACGTTGGGGTACCCATTGGCGCCGGGATGATTAACCGTGGTGCCTTCAGTAATCAGCAGACCCACACCCCCCTCGGCGCGATGGCGGTAGTAATCCACCACGTTATCCCCTGGCACATTGCCCGGTGAAAAATTGCGGGTCATCGGAGCCATGGCAATACGATTGCGTAGTTTCAGAGATTTTTCTTCAAAAGGCTGGAATAACGGACCGAGATTCATGGTCATTGAGGGAGGCTCCTTAAATGAGTAGCAACCTTGCTATTTTGGTTTCTTAACGCAACCATATTGAATCTGGTTTTAAAATGCAACTCTATTAGGTACACTCGCTGCTATGGCCAGAAAACGTTTTGATGACTCCAACTGCTCCGTCGCCCGTGCCCTCAATGAAGTAGGGGACTGGTGGTCGTTGCTGATTGTGCTGCAGGCGATGTATGGCACCCGCCGGTTTGTCGACTTTCAACAGGAACTCGGCATTGCACGGAATATCCTCTGTGACCGGTTGACCCGTTTGGTGGATAACCAGGTCCTGCGCAAGGTAGAGGTGGGGGAACACGGCTCACGCCAGGAATACCGCCTGACTGAAAAAGGCCGGGACCTGTTCCCTGTCGTCATTGCACTGCGCCAGTGGGGCGACAAGTGGAACCCATCACCTGAGGGCGTCCCATTGAACCTGAGAGACCGTGAAACGGGTCAAGCCATCCGGCCCATGGCCGTGCAGACCGAGGGCGGAAAAAAGCTTACAGTGCGGGATGTATACATGCCTGAAGAAGAGGCTGCTGAATCCTCCGGCGACGGCCAAAAGACCGGTTAAGCGCTACCGTCGGATCAAAGTCCAGCCTTCAGCAGGGTAATGGCGGCAGCCAACGCGCCAGTAAACAACAGGCAACACACCGACAACGCCATGTTCCAG
>JBDNIR010000055.1:0-4995 GCA_041688195.1 Marinobacter sp. | reverse complement strand
TATCGGCGTCATCGCGCGCAAGCCGGAGTATCTGCCGTTTATCGAAGCCGCCCTCACCGAGACTGCCGTGGCGAACTGGATGAAACATACCCTGAACCCGCAAACCGGCCGGGTCACCCGCTGGAAAATGCCTGGTTTGGGTGCCTTCAACTTTTTACTGGAACACAGCCTCGGTGGGGGTGGCGTCGCCAGCCTGCGCATTGATCCCCAGGGCAAAGCTTTTGCCCAACAACTTCTCGAAATCCCGGTGCCCATCGCCCAGACGATACTGAACACAGGAACCCGGTCATGAGCTATCAATCCATCCTTCGACCGCACCTATTTAAAGGCCAGACTATCATCGTCACCGGCGGAGGCTCCGGTATCGGCCGCTGCACCGCCCATGAACTGGCTGCCCTGGGCGCAAGGGTCGCCCTGGTAGGACGCAAGGCGGATAAGCTGGAAGCGGTAAAAGCGGAAATTATGGAAGATGGCGGCATCGCCTCCGCTCACCCCTGCGACATCCGCGAAGAAGAGCCCGTCAAAGCAACCGTCCAGGCCATCATCGCCGAGCACGGCGGCCTAAACGGACTGGTTAACAACGCCGGGGGGCAGTTCCCCGGGCCGCTGGCCTCGATCAACCAGAAAGGCTGGGAAACCGTCGTACGCACCAATCTTACCGGCGGTTTCCTGATGGCAAGAGAAGCTTACAACCAGGCGCTTTCAAAAACCGGCGGCGCCATCGTCAATATCGTCGCCGACATGTGGGGTGGTATGCCTGGCATGGGGCACTCGGGTGCCGCCCGTGCGGGCATGGTGAACTTCACCCAGACTGCTGCGGTGGAATGGGGAGCCTGCGGGGTTCGTGTCAATGCTGTTGCCCCGGGCTGGATTGCCTCCAGCGGCATGGACAGCTATCCGGAATCCATGAAGCCATGGATACGCAGCCTCAAAGACGCAGTGCCGATCAAGCGTATGGGCACCGAAGCCGAGGTAAGTGCGGCTATCTGCTTCCTGCTCAGCCCGGGCGCGGCTTTTATCAGCGGCGACACCCTGCGCATCGACGCCGGTGCGTCCCAGGGCGGTCGGGTCTGGCCGTTGCCTGCTGCCAAAAATAACGAGCCATTCAACGGCTTTCACCGCAGCAGTGACCCGAAAGTTCTCGGCGATGAGTGAGGAGCGCTTCCATGCAACGACTTGAGAGCACACTCAACCCGCAATCAGATGAATTCCGGGCCAACGTCGACGCCATGCAGGCTCACATCCATACGTTTCGCGCAGTAGAGCAAAAGGGGCTCGATCTGGCCGAGGCCGCCCGGGACAAGTTCACCCAGAAAGGCAAACTACTGCCCAGGGAACGCCTGAACCATTTGCTCGACCGAGGCGCGCCTTTTCTGGAACTCTGCTCCCTGGCCGGCTACAAGATGCATGACGACAAAGACGGCAGCATGGCCGGTGGCGCAATCATTGCCGGCATTGGCTACGTCGGCGGCATTCGCTGCATGGTGGTGGCCAGCAACAGCGCCATCAAGGGCGGCACAATCACCCCGGCAGGGCTGGACAAGACCTTACGACTGCAGGCCATTGCCCGTGAAAACAAACTACCGGTAGTGTCGCTGTCAGAAAGTGGCGGCGCCAACCTGAACTACGCCACTGATATTTTTGTGTTGGGTGCCCGTGGCTTTGCCAACCAGGCCCGCATGTCTGCCGCGGGCATTCCACAGATTACCGTGGTACACGGCAACGCCACCGCCGGCGGTGCCTATCAGCCCGGACTGTCCGACTACGTGGTGGTGATCCGGGAAAAAGCCAAAATGTTCCTGGCGGGGCCACCGCTACTCAAGGCCGCCACCGGCGAAGTGGCCACTGACGAAGAGCTGGGTGGCGCCCAGATGCATGCTGAAATTGCCGGTACCGCTGAATATCTGGCGGAAGACGACAGCGACGGCATCCGTCATGCCCGCAACATTCTCGACGCCCTACCCTGGAACGAACAGTTGCCGCCCACGCGGGAGCTGGCATGGCAGCCGCCAATTTACGATGCGGAAGAATTGCTGGGCGTCATCCCCTCCGACCCCAAAACGCCCTACGACGTACGGCAAATACTGGCGCGCATTGCCGATGGTTCCGGTTTTATGGACTTCAAATCCGGCTACGACGACCAGACCGTCTGCGGCACCATCCGCATTGAAGGTCACGCCGTTGGAATCATTGGCAACAACGGCCCCATCACAACAGCCGGGGCCACCAAGGCGGCCCAGTTCATACAACTCTGCGACCAGGCGGGAACGCCGCTCGTTTTTCTCCACAATACCACCGGGTTCATGGTCGGCACCCACTCGGAGCAAAACGGCATCATCAAGCACGGCTCCAAGATGCTGCAGGCCGTCGCCAATTGCCGGGTGCCGAAAATTGCCGTGGTTATCGGCGGCTCCTATGGCGCTGGCAATTACGCCATGTGCGGCCGCGGACTGGACCCACGCTTCATCTTCGCCTGGCCGAACAGCCGCACAGCCGTTATGGGCCCAGCCCAGGCTGGCAAGGTGATGCGTATCGTCGCCGAAGACAAACAGCGGCGCGGGGGCATCGAGCCCGACGCCAAGACGCTGGATTTTCTGGAACAGGCAACGGCAAAGAAGCTGGAAGACGGCTCCACCGCATTGTTCGGCACCGCCCGGTTGTGGGATGACGGCCTGATAGATCCCCGGGATACGCGGCGGGTTTTGGCGCTGGTGTTATCGGTATGCCGGGAGTCTGAAGTTCGTGTTTTGAGGCCGAATTCTTTTGGGGTGGCTCGGTTTTAGAAAGACCGCCCACCCCAGCTCTCATTGAGCACGAGTTAGCGCATATTGGAAACAAAAACAAGGCGGTTTGAGAGACGAAAACCGAAAATTTCAGACATTGGCAGATGTGGGGTACGGCTTTCAGAGACCGTGTGTGGCCAAGGATGGCCACACCCGAGCCCTACATGGATGTACTAGCGCGGCGTGTCTCTGAAAGCCGTACCCCATAGCTGCCGCCCAAGTCAGCGATAAAGCGCCCGAGAGTATGGTGGCAAACGGATTTTCGCGACTAAAGTCGCTCCTACAACTGCAAGTGGCAAGGATGAGGGGCAACTCACGCGCTCAGGTTATGCAGATAATCAAAAAGGTCAGGTATCGCTTTCATTAGGAGTAACAAGAATGATTTTTACCGAAGAACACGAAGCCCTGAGAAAGACCGTTCGAGATTTTGTTGAGAAGGAAATTAACCCCCATTGCGACGAGTGGGAGGAAGCTGGCGAGTTTCCGATTCGGGATATTTTCAAGAAACTTGGCAACCTCGGAATCCTCGGTATCCAGAAGCCCGAAGCATACGGCGGTATGGGGCTGGATTACAGCTACAACATGGTAGCAGCAGAAGAACTCGGCACTGCCCAATGCGGGGGTGTGCCGCTGGCGGTTGGGGTACAGACCGATATGTGTACGCCAGCTATCGCCCGCTTCGGCTCGGACCAGCTCAAACGGGAATTCCTGGCCCCCGCCATCAGCGGTGACATGATCGGCTGCATCGGTGTCAGTGAAGTGGGGGCTGGCTCAGATGTGGCAGGGCTGACCACCAACGCCAAAAAAGAGGGTGACGATTACATTATTAATGGCTCGAAAATGTGGATCACCAACTCTCCGAAAGCCGACTTCATCTGCCTGCTGGCCAATACCTCCGACGGCAAGCCCCACTCCAACAAATCCCTGATTGTCGTGCCCATGGACACACCGGGCATCACCTTTTCCAAACACCTGAACAAGCTCGGCATGCGCTCGTCCGAAACCGCTCAGGTGTTCTTTGATGATGTACGGGTGTCCCAGCGCAACCGCATTGGCGCGGAAGGCACCGGCTTCATGATGCAGATGGTGCAGTTCCAGGAAGAGCGACTCTGGGGAGCGGCCAATGTCATCAAGGCGCTGGAGCTATGCATCGAAAAGACAATCGAATACTGTCGCGAGCGCAAAACCTTCGGTACACCGTTAATCAACAACCAGGTTATTCACTTCCGCCTTGCGGAACTGCAGACCGAAGTGGAAGCCCTGCGCGCCCTGACCTATCAAGCCTGCGAGCTCCACGTTCATGGCAAGGATGTCACCAAACTGGCCTCCATGGCCAAGCTCAAGGCCGGACGCCTGGGACGGGAGGTCACTGACAGCTGTCTGCAATACTGGGGCGGTATGGGTTACATGTGGGAAAACCCGCTGTCCCGGGCGTTCCGGGATGTACGGCTGGTGTCCATTGGCGGCGGAGCCGATGAAATCATGCTGGGCATCATCTGCAAGCTCATGGGCACCCTGCCCGGCAAACGTAAAGACTGAGCGAGGCCATGATGACGGACTTTCCCCAAAGTGACACCCTGGCTCTTGGGCAACACAGCCACGTGCTCCACGTCACCCTGAACCGGCCCGACGTCCGCAACGCGATGAGCCTGACCATGGTCGCAGAGCTGTCGGCGGTGTTCAGCCAGATCGAGCAGGACCCGGGCATCCGTGCGGTAGTGCTGCGGGGCACGGGCGGGCATTTTTGTGCCGGTGGCGACATCAAGGATATGGCCGGCGCACGCAGTCAGCAAACCATCGCGGGCGAACCCGATCCGTTTTACCGGCTCAATAGGGCCTTTGGTGACATGATCCAGCAGGTGAATCAATCTTCCAAAGTGGTTATCGCGGTTTTGGAAGGCGCAGTGATGGGGGGTGGTTTTGGCCTTGCCTGTGTTTCCGACGTAGCGATAGCCGGTCCCACAGTCCGGTTCGGTTTGCCGGAAACCAGCCTGGGGGTGATACCGGCCCAGATAGCGCCCTTTGTGGTGCAACGCATCGGCCTCACCCATACCCGCCGCCTGGCCTTGCTGGGGCTTCGCCTGGATGGTGCCCAAGCCTGTCAATTGGGGCTTGTGCACCAGTTCTGCAACAGCGGCGAAAGCCTGGATGACGCATTGCAGGCCGCGCTTGACCAGATCCGTCGTTGCGCACCCCATGCCACCGCCGCCAC
>JBDNIR010000345.1:0-4366 GCA_041688195.1 Marinobacter sp. | reverse complement strand
GCGCAGGCCGAGTGTTGTTCAAGTTCAGGCTTAACGACTTCGGTCGCCAACGGATGCGCGACATCGCACTGGCCTGATAGCCGGTGCCACTCACTACTCTCACTAAGGAGACACAATGTCTGATTTCTGGGGTTTTCCGGGAGCTGATATGCTCGCCGTTGCCGTCATTATCGTGCTCAGTGGCTTTGCCCTGTACCAGGCACGCACCTTTGTAACCAAGCTCTAAACGCCAAATGCTGGCCGCCCTTCCCCCCCCTCTGACCGTGCCACGACAGACCCAGAGCAGTCCGCCAACGAAGCACACCCTCACGATCGGCGTCTGAGCAATCGGATATCTGTGCGGAAGCGCACACAGGATGCTGAAAAGGGTAGACCCGGGACAGATTTATTTTCTGAACGGCGTACGGTTTTCGCTCGGATCCATACTCTCTCGTCGATTTGATATCCATCAAGTGCGACCTAACCTACCGGATGTAACCTGAGTTCGAAGCTCGAGAGAGGGTGAGGAACTTTGGACTCGCACTCGACCGGGCACGTTCCGACTCTGCCTTGGCAGGGTTTCACCTGATCTGGAATCGCTTCTATGAGAACCTTTCTTCTCTATCTATTTACCTTCTGCGGGCTTGTCGGGTTCGGTGCACCGGCGCTCGCTGCTCACCCCGGCGATACCGCAGATGTGACTTACGTGCCAGACGTGGTTTTCACGCTGCGAACTGATATTGCCGATGGCAAATTGGTATTCGTCAGTGAGGCGGGCCCGACCAAGGGGCAGGTCAATCCAGAGATGCGGGTTCCAGAGGGCACCGTGGTGCAAGTGAATATAGTGAATGGCGATGGGGCCATTCATGATTTCGCCATCCCTGAGTTCAACCTCAAATCCGACCAGATCGGCGGCAAAGGTTCGGCTACCGCAGTGGTCTTTCGTGCCAGCAAAAGCGGGGTCTTCGAGTACCTCTGTACTCTGCCCGGACATAAAGCTGCAGGCATGTTCGGCAAGCTGATTGTAGGCGATCCCCAAGAGGCTACCGCCAGTAAATTCCCGGATCTGTCCAAAAACCCCAGCGAGGTGGGTGAGCCGGTAGGAGATCGTGGGCCGAAGGAAGTCACCATCGATCTGGAAACTACCGAAGTGGAGGGTCGCCTGAGCGACGGCGCCAGCTACAAGTTCTGGACTTTCAACAACACCGTTCCCGGCCCGATGCTGCGTGTGCGTGTGGGTGATATCGTGATCATCAACATGAAGAACTCAATTGAAAGTGCCCACATCCACTCAGTTGATTTCCATGCGGTAACTGGACCTGGCGGTGGTGCAGCGGTAACCCAGGCGGCTCCTGGTCACACCAAGAGCTTCTCGTTCAAGGCTCTGGCTCCGGGCCTGTACGTCTATCACTGCGCAACTCCGATGGTTGCCCAACACATCACCAATGGTATGTACGGCATGATCCTGGTTGAGCCTGAAGGTGGCCTGCCAGAGGTTGATCGCGAGTACTACGTAATGCAGGGCGAGATCTACACTGCACAGCGTCACGGTTCAGCCGGTCTGCAGGAATTCTCGCTGGATAAACTGCTCGACGAGCGTCCCGAGCACATGATGTTTAACGGCTCCATGGATGCTTTGTCCGCAACTCACACCATGGAATCCAATGTTGACGAGACAGTCCGTATTTTCTTCGGTGTGGGCGGTCCCAACCTGGCATCCAGCTTCCACGTCATCGGCGAAATCTTCGACCGGGTATATGACCAGGCATCACTAGCCAGCGAACCGCTGACCAACGTACAGACCACTCTGGTTCCACCGGGCGGCGCAACCATGGTCGAGTTCAAGACTGACTATCCAGGCAAGTACATTCTTGTGGACCATGCTCTGTCTCGTGCCGAAAAAGGTCTGGTTGGTATCCTCACTGTAAATGGCAAAGCTGATCCTGGGATCTTCAATACTGAGGAGGAGGTAGACAACAGCGGCGGTCACTAATACTACCCCCTAGAAACAACGCCCCGGAGACTGCAGTGCTCAGGGGCGTTTTGAAAAGCTTCGGGGTCTTGCGTTTTGCCTCTGTGTAAAACCGGGACAGATTTATTTTCCAGCAGCCGGTCTCCCCGGTTTTCTCGCCTCAACCCTGAACCCGATACGACGCTCTATCTCATCAATGAATTTGGCACTGCCCGTCAGCTTGTTACTGTTGATAGCATATCCAATCAGCTCATCCGATTTTGAACTGTCCTCGCACTCAACAAAACGTCTATAAGCTACAATACGCGACGGGTGGTTGTTTGCCAGAGAACGAAAACTGTCAGGCTCGTTTTAGCTAACGCGGGATAGACTGAGGCGATCAGACCGAAATGGCAAAGCAGGGGAAATCCGGGCTAGGCGCCCTCGGGAAGGTCATCGTCGTCCGAAGCTCTTTTAGCTACAAAGTTATGCAACAGAGCGTTAGATTCAATGATAGATTGGGCAATCTCCGCTATCGTTTTTCGGCAGGTCATCGCTTGCTGGCGTATCGCTCTGTAAGCCTGATCTTCGTTGATGTCGTGAATTTTCATGAGGACGATTTTGGCCTCATTCATCTTGTGGCTGTTTTCCACTTTACTCTTGAGCTTAGCAATGATTTTTTCGTTTCTTTTGCCTTGCTGCCAGTTTCTTCGAGCAACGATGATGCTGCTAAGCACACCATAAGGTCGAACGGGCTTAGCCAGAACACTATCGACTTGAAGGTCAATTAGATTCTGCAATACTGAGGGACTCTCGTAACCGGCCATGCCAATCAGGGTTGGACGGTCTGCGGTAAGTTTTAGGTAATTGGTAATACCATCATATGGCTTTTCCCGCACTTCAATGAACGTCAAATCAGCCGTGTCTGTAGGGTGGCTGGGCGGGGGCCAGATAGCATGCGCACGACAGCCAATACGATTTAGCTGCTGAAGGAGTTCCTCGGCATCACCATCTCTGGGGTGAAGGACAAGAACATTCAGCCCGCGCAATTGCTGTATAATGTAGTCGTGTTCCATTAATTCGTCCCAATAGGTGCATTTGCCCAATCATTCAGGGCTGGCACGGCCAGATATGGGTCCGGTTTGATGGGTCTGACGGCCTCCCGTTCAAGGCGATACTCTCCGTCCGCCCCTAATCTCGCTATTCGCGACTGCAGATAGGTGTGATTGTTGTCTGGATCAATCTTAATTCGCCCCTGAGGGGCCTCAAACTCCGCGCCTCGCAAGACAGCTCTCAACTGATCCGCCCCAGTTGACCCAGTTAGACGCAAGGCATTGGCGAAGAGGTGCACCTGTGAGTATGCCGCTTCGCAGCAACTGGTCACATCATCAATGCTGCCAAACTTCCGAACATATTTACCTAGGAAGCGAGCATTCTCTTCCGTTTTTATGTTCCGGAAGTAAGGTGCAGCGGTAATGTGACCGGCAGCCGCGCCACGGCCCATGATTGCCACTTCAGCTTCATTAGTTGTTAGGCTGGCAATCGGCAACTTGAAACCATCACCACCATTCTCATGATAAGCCGTGTAAAAATTAATCGTTCCAATTCCAACTACCGTTGAAAAAATCACGTTGGGGGAAACTCTCCCGATATCTTCAAGAATCCATTCGAAATCTTCACGCCGGGCGTCCAAACTTAAATAATTTTCCCCTACCACCTGGCCGCCACCTTGGCGGACGATATTACGCATTACTCGATTTGATTCCCGAGGATAAATATAATCCGATCCAACGAAATAAAAACGTGAACCAAAATTATCCAAAAGGTAAATCGCTAAAGGCAGGCTGTTCTGATTAGGGGCGGCGCCACCGTATATAACATTGGGGGAGTACTCAAAACCCTCATAAAGCGTTGGATAAAAAAGAAAGCCGTTCTGACGTTCTATGACGGGAAGGACCTCCTTACGAGAAGAAGACATGTAACACCCAAAAATAACGTTCAACTCTGGATTAGCTAACATTTCCTCGGCATAAATTCGGTATTTTTTAACGTCTGAAGCCGGATCAAGTATCACAGGTGATATATTGCGGCCCTCTATACCGCCGGCTTGATTAATCTCGTCTATGGCAAGCAACGTTCCTTTTAGTTGTGACTTCTCAATAATGGATGTCGCGCCGGTTTGAGAAAAAAGGACACCGACAGTCCAAGGTTTATCCGAAGAATTTCGCGCCATATAGTTTCGTCCTGATTTTTGGCTTTAATACTTGATATCAACCCATATCTCGTCTAAGAACCCCGTAAATCGCCTTGCGACGATACTTCGGTATAAAAAACACATGATATTTGCAGTACCATTTCACGTACGACCGGCTCTGCCAATCTCGCATGATGACCTCCTTCCTTACTTCGCTCGTTCGGAAGGGGGTCTTCTACCAT
>JBDNIR010000344.1:0-1510 GCA_041688195.1 Marinobacter sp. | reverse complement strand
CCATCTGGCTACCCCTACTTTGCGGACATCACCAACTTCCCGGTCACCATTCAGGGTGCGTTTGTTTGCGTCTACGGTATCTGCCGAGACATTACCGATCGCAAAAACCAAGATGCGGAGCTGCGTTTACTCAAGCGCGGCATTGAAGCAAGTCCCAACGGTATGCTCATCGCGGGCGCACGCAGCCCGGACATGCCGGTGGTCTATGCCAACCCGGCGTTCGCAGAAATAACCGGCTATACCCACGACGACATCATCGGACACAACTGTCGCTTTCTTCAGGGCGACGACACCGCCCCGGAAACCCTCGAAGCCATACGGCATGGGCTGCGCCATCAAACCGAGGTCAACGTCGAACTGATTAACTATCGAAAGGACGGCACGCCTTTCTGGAGCCACCTGCGGATCAGCCCGGTGTTTGATAATGACGGCCTCTGCACTCACTTCATCAGCAACCAACAGGATATTAGCCACCAAAAAGAGCAACAAGCTCAGATTACCTCCCAGGCAACCCATGATCGGCTGACCGGCTTACCTAACGAAGCCTCGTTTAAAGAGACACTGCGTGACGCGTTGACGGCGAATGGTGAGCGTGGTTCGTTGGTCGCCATGTGTTTGGGACTGGACGGGTTCAAGCCCATTAATAAAGAACTGGGACACACTGTAGGCGACCAAATACTCATCACCATTGGTCAGCGCCTGACCGCTCTGATTATGCCCAAGGTGACCGTTGCCCGGTTGAATGGAGATGAATTTGGCCTGTTAGTACCCGGCTACACCTACCGGAACGATGTCATTCAGCTGGCCAAGCGCATCTTGGAACACCTTGCACAACCGATCGACGTAAATGGCCAGATGGTCCACATCAGCGTCAGTATCGGAATTGCCTGTAACGGCGCGCATCCGGGCGCACCCCAAGAACTGATTCAGTTTGCCGGCCACGCCCTGGAGCGAGCTAAGCGGCAAGGACGAAACACCTGGCAGTGGTACAGCAGTCATAAAATAGAGCACAGTCGTAACAGCGTGAACCTGAGGCATGATCTTCACGCTGCGCTGAATGAAAACCAGTTTGAAATCTATTACCAGCCCCTGGTGGACGCCGTTACCGGGCGCATGCGCAGCGTAGAAGCATTGGTGCGCTGGCATCACCCTACCCGGGGGATGGTCGCCCCCGGTGAATTCATTTCACTGGCCGAGCAGACCGGACAGATCGTGCCTCTGGGCCTTTGGATTCTCAGGCAAGCCTGCACAGAAATAGCGGATTTCAATGCCCACCGGGAGCGGGCATTGCGGGTTGCGGTCAATGTATCATCCCTGCAGTTTGTGCGTGACGGCTTCCTTGACGACGTCCGCCGGGTGCTCAACGAAACCGGCCTGCCGCCACAACTGCTGGAAATGGAAGTGACTGAAAGCGTCTTGCTGGACGGAGCCAAGCCGGTGATCGAGCTGATGGAAACCCTGAAAGCACTGGGCGTACACATGGCCCTGGATGATTTCGGGACTGGCTATT
>JBDNIR010000343.1:0-3179 GCA_041688195.1 Marinobacter sp. | reverse complement strand
GCCGCGGGCGGTCAGCGTAATATCCATCAGGTCGGCGGCTTTTTTGGCGTCGTCATAGAACAGTTCGTAGAAATCACCCATCCGGTAAAACACCAGCTCATTGGGATGCTGGCCCTTTATCCTCAGGTATTGCTGCATCATCGGGGTGTGCTTGGAAAGATCATTTTGCAATGCTGACATTGAAAGGCCCGGCTGCTTTGGGTGAAAACGGAAGACCACAAATAAACAATTGCCGTGGTGATGTGGACGGAATTGTAAGAAAATAACGCTCCGGATGAAATGAAGGAGAACATTATGCCGGTAACAGACACACAATTGGCAGAGGTTGGTGCCAGATTGACGGAATCCCTCGAACGTCAGGGCCTGATGATAACCACAGCTGAAAGCTGCACCGGGGGATGGGTTGCGAAAATACTGACCGACCGCGCCGGGTCTTCTGCGTATGTTCACAGTGGTATCGTCACATACAGCAATGAGGCTAAGCACGACCTTCTCAATGTTTCCGGGCAAAGTCTGGCTGACTACGGTGCGGTCAGTGAGCCGGTGGTCCGCAAAATGGTCGCGGGTGCCCTGGTGGTCACCGGCGCTGATGTAGCGGTAGCGATCAGTGGTATTGCAGGCCCTGGCGGTGGTAGTGAGGACAAACCCGTAGGGACCGTCTGGTTCGCCTGGGGCAAGAGCCCGGCGGACACTGAGGCAGTCGTTCGGATATTCGAGGGTGACCGGGACGACGTTCGCAGGCAGGCCGTTTTATTTGCTCTGGAGGCTGTGCGGCGTTTTCTGGAATAATCCTGAAACAGGGGTTGGTCTCCTTCAAAGGTTATGTTTTAATACTGGTCAAATATACAGTTAATCACCTGGATGGCGCCGAGACGTTATCCGGTTCAGCTCAAAAACCCCCATAGGGCGGCACAGGTGAAGAGGATATGGCAGCAATGGAAGACAACCGTAAGAAGGCACTGAACGCAGCGCTGGGCCAGATCGAGCGTCAATTCGGCAAAGGCGCTATCATGAAGATGGGCGACCATCCCCGCGAGGCAATCCCGTCCGTTTCCACCGGTTCTCTTGGTCTGGACGTTGCTCTTGGCATTGGCGGCCTGCCTTATGGCCGGGTTTGTGAAATCTACGGCCCTGAAAGCTCTGGTAAAACCACGCTGACTTTGCAGATTATTGCCGAAGCCCAGAAGCAGGGCAAAACCTGTGCCTTCGTTGATGCCGAACACGCCCTTGATCCCCAGTATGCTGAAAAGCTGGGCGTGAACGTTGACGACCTGCTCGTTTCCCAGCCCGACACCGGCGAGCAGGCGTTAGAAATTTGCGACATGCTGGTGCGCTCCAACGCGGTGGATGTCATCATCGTGGACTCCGTTGCCGCATTGACGCCAAAAGCTGAAATTGAAGGCGAAATGGGCGACTCTCATGTCGGTCTTCAGGCCCGCCTGATGTCACAGGCCCTGCGTAAGCTGAACGGCAACGTCAAGAATGCCAACTGCCTGATGATCTTCATCAACCAGATCCGTATGAAAATTGGCGTCATGTTCGGCAGCCCGGAAACCACCACCGGCGGTAACGCACTCAAGTTCTATTGTTCGGTACGTCTGGATATCCGCCGCATCGGTGCGGTCAAGGATGGTGACGAAGTGATCGGTAACGAAACCCGTGTCAAAGTGGTCAAGAACAAGGTTGCGCCGCCGTTCAAACAGGCGGAATTCCAGATCATGTATGGCAAGGGCATCTACCGCATGGCCGAAGTGCTGGACATGGGTGTGAAGGAAGGCTTCGTTGATAAGTCTGGCGCCTGGTACGCCTACAACGGTGACAAAATCGGTCAGGGCAAGGCGAATGCCTGCAAATTCCTGGAGGAAAACCTGGACCTTGCCAAAGAAATTGAAGCGAAGATCCGTGAAAAGCTGATGCCCAAGCCCGTCAAGAAAGGGGCTGAGCCAGTTGCAGAGCCTGCAGAGGAAAGTGGCGAGCTGATCTGAACTGAGTGAATACCCAGTTGTGAGGTAAGTTCATACCTCACCGTCAAAAAGCCGGCCAATGAGCTGGCTTTTTGTTTGTGCGAAAGAAACCGCTGTCATTACCTCAGTCGTCGAGTCTCCAACTGCCCGGTAGGAGCGGCTTCAGCCGCGAAATGAGGCCACCCCTGCAAACCCTCCCTTGTAGGAGCGGCTTCAGCCGCGAAATAAGGCCACCCCTGCAAACCGGATCGCGGCTGAAGCCGCTCCTACAAGGGAGGGCTGGGCGCTTAACTAAAATCAGCACTTACCCTGGGTGGCGTTGAAAATCCAAGATCACCCCTTTCTATCACTTTCTCCCGACCGCCATTTGCATCAAGTTGCTGGGCCTGTCTGCTTTTTGCCCGAGCGTTAATGGCGTAAGGGTCGCAGATTTCTTCAAGGCAGCTGTGGTAGTACTCGATCAATTCGACGTTTGCCGGATCCGGGTCTACACCTAGATCGTTGAGTTCCTCTGGGTCGTTTTTCAGATCGAAGAACTGCGCGGAATAGTCGACGTAAAACACGTATTTATAGCGTGCATCCGACACCATGAAAGCGCCGGTAGTGGAGCCCATGCCGTGGTACTCACAAAAGGCGATACGCGGGGAGTCTTGCGCTTCGGCAATCACATCCAGAGCGGTGCCAGGTAGCTTTTTTTCTGATTCGTTCAGCTCGATGCCTGCGGTTTGCAGGATCGTCTGATAGAAGTCAACGTGGGTGACGGGTGTCTCGACGACCTTGCCCTTGGGAACGCCCGGCCCGGCCATGATTGCGGGCACTCCGGCGGACTCCTCGTAGAGGGTGGATTTGCCCCAGAGGCCACGCGCGCCGAGATTGTCGCCATGGTCACTGGTGTAGATAACCCGGGTATTCTGGCTCAGGCCCGTGTCTTCCAATGCGTGCAGCACCTTACCGATGGAGACGACCTGGTGACCCGCTTCCCGCAGGCGGCGGTGCCAACTCGTGACCTCTCCATCGTAGGGGTCGGCGTTGTCCCAGTAGCCCATCCTGTTGAGGTATTGACCGGTAGCGAAAACGGCCCGGGCTGGAACGCATACCGGCGAGTTGCAGTAAGCGTTGCGGAAGTTGACCCCGCGAGCGGCGAGGGCATCCAGATTGGGTGTTTTTACCACTCCATTGCCATTGCAGCCAAGGATCTTGCGGCTGTGCTCATCT
>JBDNIR010000342.1:0-8054 GCA_041688195.1 Marinobacter sp. | reverse complement strand
TATCCAGCTTTGCGTCGTCCTGCGCTTCCACCACAGCCATCAACGATTCTCCAAATTCCTCATCGGGAATACCGAAAATCACGCAATCCTTGATGTCCGGATAGTTGTGTAGCACAGCCTCTATCTCGGCGGGATAAATATTCACCCCCCCGGAGATCACCATGTCCTTTACCCGGTCGGCAATAAAAAGAAAGCCGTCGTCGTCCAGATAGCCCATGTCGCCGGAGGTGATGTAACCGTCCTTCTCCATGGCAGCACGGGCCTCGGGTTTGCAGTTGTAGGTGAAGTCCATCAGCGGAAACCGCGAATAGATTTCACCAATCTGCCCGGCTGGCAGGGTCTTCCCTTCCTCGTCCAGGATGCGGATATCAGCTTCCGGCACCGTCTTGCCGACACTGCCTGGCTTGGCAAGCGCCTGTTCGGAATTACACGCACTGACCGCACTGGATTCTGTGGAGCCATAGAACTCGTTGATCACCGGGCCGAACCATTCGATCATCCTGCGTTTGACATCCGCCGGGCACGGCGCCGCAGCGTGAATAATAAATTCCAGGCTCGACAAATCGAATTTATTGCGGACTTCGTCTGGCAGCTTCAGCAGCCGGATAAACATAATCGGCACCATGATGGCCGCCGTCAGCCGGTATGCCTCGATCAATGCGAGAAAGTCCTCGGAATCGAACTTCGGCATGATCACCAGCAAATCGCTGATTTTCGAAGCCTGCATGGCATAGCCATTAGGCGCACTGTGATAGAGCGGCCCGGGCACGGTACAGCGGGTACCCGGAGCGCAGCCGTAAACCCGTGTACGAAAGTCCCGCAGGGTGGCGGCGTCTTCGGCATTCAGCGGAATCCGGCGAACGCCTTTCGGATGTCCGGTGGTACCGGAGGTATACAGCATCGAAGACGGACCCTGAACGGGTGGAGCCTGCAATGGCTGTTCTGTGTCCAGCAAACGGTGCCAGTCGGCTTCACCTTCCGGCACGGTGCACTGGTCGGCAGACAGAGCAAAAGGTTTGCGGATGTCTTCGTGGGTTTCCACCAGTATACAACTGACGCCGGCAGGAATGGCCTCCTTCACAGTCCGGTACAGGTCGGCGTGAATGACCAGAACCTTGGCACCGGAATCATTGAGTATGTAAGTCAGCTCTTCCCCGGCCAGATGCCAGTTGATGGGTACCGCATAAGCCCCCACATAGTTGGCGGCGTGGTTGGCAGTCATAAAGTGAATATCATTACGCATGAAGATACCCACGCACTCCCCCTCGCCAATACCCCTCTTGCTGAACACGCTGGCAGCGCGTTTTACATCATGCTGGAATTCTTCGTGGGTGAGATGTCGGGAGCCGCAAACAATACCTTTAAAGGTTGTCTTGTCGATTGTTGTATTTGTCACTGCAACTTCTCCTTTAAACCGGGCGGGGGCGAATCGAATCAATGCCCTTTAAAGTCCGGCTCACGTTTCTCATTGAACGCGACGACACCCTCGATCCAGTCATCGGCCATGACCGTTTCACCAAAGATTTCGGCCTCTGCCTGTAATTGTTGCTCCAGGGAATTGTCGGAGGCGGCCAGAATCAGTTTCTTGATGTTGCCATAGGCGCGGGTGGGACCATTCGCCAGTCGATCCGCCAGCTCCTTGGTTTTCGCTGCCAGTTCCTCTGTAGGTACCACACGGTTGATCAGGCCCAAGCCCAGCGCTTCCCTAGCCGTGAAACGGTCACCCAGAAGGGCGATTTCCATGGCTCTCTTGGTGCCCACCAGACGAGGCAGATAATAGGAAGCGCCACCATCTGGGCTGCTGGCAATTTTTGAGTAGGCAAGTGTGAAGAAGGCATCTTCGGAAGCCACCACCATGTCACAACAAAGCGCGAGACTGACCCCGGCACCCGCCGCCGCCCCACGGACACTGGCAATCACCGGTTTATTCAACCGCCGCATGGCGTACATGATGGTGTTAAGGCCATGAATGCGATTGATAAAGGTGAGCCGGCGCTCTTCCGGGGGCAGCTTGGTGAACGCCATGAACGACTTGACATCTCCACCAGCCAGAAAGTGTTCACCGGCACCACGCAACACAATGCAGCGAATGTCGTCGTTAAGCTCTGCTTCTTGCAGACGGTCCCTGATCTCAGTGCGCATTTCCAGGGACAGCGCATTGCGAGCTTCCGGGCGGTTCATGGTCAGATAGGCGACCTGGCCATCGATCTCATAGTTCAAATCACTCATAGTGTCTGATCCTGTCTGGTAAATAGCGTATGGTCGGTGGTTATCCGCAGGCTTTTGCGGAACGCATGGCTTCCAGCTGTTCAGGCTTAAAGCCCAGTTCGCTCAGCACCTCTGCGGTATCCGTTCCGTACTGACGGGCGGCAAAGCGAACCCCCGGCGCGGTTCGACTGAAGCGGGGCGCTGGCGCCGGTTGTTGCATGCCGTCCACATCAACATAGGTTTGCCGGGCCTGGTTGTGGGGATGGGACTGGGCTTCTTTTATATCCAGTACCGGGGCAAAGCAGATATCAGTGCCTTCCATCAGTTCACACCATTGGTCCCGGGTTTTCTGCCGGAACACCTGCTCAAGGGTTCGCTTCAACTCGGGCCAGCGGCTTCTGTCTTGCTGCTCACCAAACTCCTCGGTGGGCAGACCTGCCACTTCCATCAGTTGGGCATAGAACTGGGGTTCTATCGAGCCAATGGAAATGTATTTGCCATCGCTTGTTTCGTAGCAGTCGTAGTAATGGGCGCCTGTATCGAGGCGATTGGTGCCACGCTCCAGCGAGTTCAGGCCCATTTCATAGGCCGAATGGAACATCGACATGAGCACGGCGGAACCGTCCGTCATGGCAGCATCAATGACCTGGCCCTCGCCAGACTTGGCGGTCTCCAGCAAGGCCGAAACAATGCCCAGAGCGAGGAACATGCCGCCACCGCCAAAATCACCGACCAGGTTCAGGGGTGGCACAGGCTTCTCTCCAGCCCGCCCAATAGCGCTGAGAACACCGGTCAGAGAGATGTAATTGATATCGTGGCCGGCAGCCCCGGACAGAGGACCGTATTGGCCCCAACCAGTCATGCGGCCGTAAACCAGTCGCGGATTGCGCTGCATGCACTCTTCCGGCCCAATGCCCAACTTTTCCGTGACACCTGGGCGGAAGCCTTCAATCAGGGCGTCCGCCGTCTCCGCCAGTTTGAGCAGGGCTTCGACACCCGCCTTACTTTTCAGGTTCAGCGCTATAGAGCGCTTGCCCCGGCGACTGCAATCCAGAGTCGGCTTTGAAGTCTGTGCCCCTACCCGCTCAACACTGATGACTTCAGCGTCCAGGTCGGCCAGCATCATGCCGCAGAATGGCCCAGGGCCAATCCCGGCGAGTTCGATAATCCGAAACCCGTTCAACGGTCCCATCTTGTTCTCCTGTTGCCGAGGCATGATTTGCCCAGCGTTTCTTGTCTTTGTTGTTCAGGCTCCCTGAGGGACCTTACTGATCGCTGCCGGCTACAATCTTGTCATCAAACAGTTTGCCAATCTCACCGCTGGACAATCCCAGCGTCTGCGCCAGAATTTCCTCGGTATGCTCTCCGAGCTTCGGTGCGCGACGCACCGGGTCACGGTTCATGCCGGTAAACCGAAGGGGATGATCAGGCATAAGGTATTCACCAATCCCCGGCTGGTCCACCAGCTGGAATAACGGGTTGTCTGCTGAGCAGTCACGGTCGGTATCCACAGTTTCCCTGATGGTCTGGTACTTGCCCCAGCACACGCCGGCGTTATCCATCTCAGCGCTGACCTGACTGTAAGGGCGCTGACTGAACCAGGATTTGAGGATGCCCGTAATTTCCGCACGGCCTTTGTAACGGTCGCCCTCCTTGCGGAAGTCCAGGCCCATCCGCTCCTGCAGCTCATGGATCTGGTGTTCGGTGCCAGTGACCGCAACGATAGCCTTCCACTGATTAGGGCTGACCCCCACAATCATTACCCGCTCACCATTACTGCACTCAAAGTCGTGGCCATAGGTACCAAAGATGTCGTTGCCAATGGCTTCGCGCTCAGTCTCGTTGATCATGGCTTCGGCGATGTAGCCCAGATTTCCCAGGGTAGCCAGAGCCACATCCGCCAGGGCAATTTTTACCAACTGGCCCTGGCCGGTGCGGGAACGATGACGCTCCGCAGCCAGCAGACCCAGAGCAATTTGTTGGCCGGTGATAACATCCCAGGCCGGCATCGGGTTGTTCAGGGGCGGAATCTCGCCTGCCTTGCCCACACCGGTAATGGACGGGAAGCCGACCTTACAGTTGACGGTATAATCGAGAGCACTTTTTCCGTGACGGTCACCGGTGAGGTTCATATAGATCAGGTCTTCCCGACGTTCCTTCAGGCGCTCATAGGAGAGCCAGCCGCTGGCCGGGAAGTTGGTGAGGAACATGCCGCAGTCGTCCCCCTGCAGGGTAATCAGCCGGGAGAGAATTTCCTGACCTTCCGGTCGATGGATATCCACGACAATGGATCGTTTGCCCTTGTTCAGGCTGTGCCAGTAAAGACTCTGGTTGTTACTGGTCACCGGCCAGCGGCGATAGTCGATGCCGCCGCCGATGGGGTCGAAGCGAATCACATCTGCCCCCAGCTGCGCCAGAGCCATGCCTCCGGAAGGAGCCGCCACAAAGGCGCTACCCTCAATTACCCGAAGGCCGGAAAGAATATTCTGCATCTCAGCTTACCTCGGCATAGCCGTTGTTGATCACAACCAGATCCCGCTCCACAGAGCGACAACGGAAGACCACGGAACCGCCTTCGCGCCAGATTTCGGTGCGGAGGGTTTCACCTGGATAAACCGGCGCCGAGAATCGCACACGCATCCGGTGAAAACGGGCCGGGTCGTAGTCACAGAGGGTTTTCAGAAGCGCGTGGCAGGCGACACCAAACGTGCACAGGCCGTGCAGAATCGGTGCCTTAAAGCCAGCATTCCTGGCCACTTCCGGGTCTGCGTGGAGCGGGTTATAGTCACCGGAAAGTCGGTAAATCAGTGCCTGCTGCTGAAGAGTCGGTAGCTCACACAACAGATCCGGCTCTCGTTCGGGGAGCGGGTCCGGCTTTGGCGACTGGGCACTGGGCCCACCAAAACCACCGTCGCCACGGGCCATGGTGGTCATGGCCAACGTGCACAAGGCCTCATTTGTCGCAGCATCCCTGACGGTACGCTCGGAGAGAATCAGGGCGCCCTTGCCTTCGCCCTTGTCGATCACATCGGTCACTCGGGTGGTGGCATAGACATGGCCGGAGGCAGGCAACGGCTTGTGCATGACCACTTCCTGGCCGGCGTGCAGGACCTTCACCCAATCGATCCCGGTGTCTGGCTCTTTTGCCCAGAAGCCCGGGTAAGCCATCACCACAGACATGCTAGGCAACGCCTTCAGACCATCCTCATAAACAAATGGCAGGCAGTCGTTGTCCAGAGGGTCAATACCCATGCCCACGCCAAGAGCGTACAGGATGGTATCTTTCTCGGTATATTTCTGGTCGATGCGCTCGAACTTGCGGTTCAGCAGCTTCTCGTAACTGATGGCCATGTGCATCCTCGTCTGTCTGGGAAACGGCACCCGTCTGGCTATACCAAACCGGTCCATTGCTACCCGCGGTTGATCAGAACGGGTCCCAGCTGAAAATGTCAGCAGAGCGGCTCAGGGGGTAAAAATCCGCCTCAAAGGCAGGCATCACCCGGCTCAATATTGTCTCCGGGGTCCAGCCATCAGCGGTATGAGCGGAACGAATCGGGCGCGGCTGGCTGAACAGGAATATCTCATTGTTGCGAACGCCGAAGATCTGACCGGTCACATGCTTGGCCTGGTCACTGCACAGTGACACCACCAGGGTGGAAATCTTGTCCGGAGTCATCTTCTGGATCTTGGCGACACGCTCTTTCTGGGCCTCGTTATCGGTTGGAATACTGCCGATCAGACGGCTCCAGGCAAACGGGGCAATACAGTTTGAAGTGACACCAAAACGGTCCATATCCAGAGCCATAGACTTGGACAGACCCACAATGCCCATTTTGGCGGCCGAATAGTTGGCCTGGCCAAAGTTACCGATCAGGCCGGAGGTGGACGTCATGTTCACAAAGGTGCCACTGCCCTGCTGGCGGAAATAGGACGCTGCGGCCCGGCTGACGTTGAAGCTACCCTTGAGATGAACGGCCAGTACCGACTCAAAATCCTGCTCCGACATCTTGTGGAAAATGCCGTCACGAAGATTACCGGCATTATTCACCACACAGTCAATCTGACCGTAGGCATCAAGAGCGGTCTGAATGATGGCCTGACCGCCTTCCCATTCCGTCACACTGGCAAAGCTGGCCACAGCCTCTCCGCCCGCTTCCTTGATTGCGGAAACCACTTCGGCGGCCGGGGCCTGGTCGTTACCGACACCATCAGCACCGCCGCCAATATCGTTGACCACCACTTTGGCGCCATGCTCCGCGAGCATCAAACACGTCGCGTGACCGATACCACGGCCACCACCGGTGACGACAATGACTTTTCCATCCAACATTTTTTTATCGCTCACAACATCCTCCTGAAAGGCCTCTTGTAGGTTTATTGTTTCAAGCTTGAGCAACCAGATTTCTGGCAATCACTTTTAAAGCCAGAGTTTCCTCGGCCCCTTCGAAAATGGGCAGTACCCGCGCATCCACAAAGTAACGGCTGACATCGGACTCCTCGGCGTAGCCCATGCCGCCATGGATCTGCATGGCCTCACGGGTTACCCACTCTGCCGAACGGCAGGTAAACAGTTTCACCAGGCTGGCTTCCACCTGACCCCCACCCCCATCCATCATGCGGGCGACCGCGTAGCTGAATTGACGGGAGGCGGTAAGGGTCGACATCATCCGGCCCAGCTTCACCTGGGTGAGCTGGTAATCACCCACGGCTTTGCCAAAAACCTTGCGGTCTTTGGCGTAACTCAGGGCTTTTTCGAACGCCGCCTGCATCACACCGGTTGCCCGGGCAGCGGTCTGAATTCGTCCGCCAGCAAACCCGGCCATGGTGAAGTAAAAGCCCTGACCGCGGCCCTTTTCACCACCTATCAGGCTGTTGGCAGGCACAAAATAGTCTTCAAAAAACACGTCGTAGGAGTGCATACCCCGATAGCCCAGGGTGGCTATGGCCTTGCCGGAAATAACGCCGCCGGCAGGCTGCTGATGACGGAACTCGTGGCCCGCAGCGGGCGGCTTCTCCACCAGAAATAAGCTGAGCCCCTTGTGGCCCAGCGATGGGTCCGGCTCACTCCGGGCCATGGTCAGCAACATGCCAGCCTTACCCGCAAAGGTGCACCAGGTTTTGCTACCGTTAAGTACCCAGCCGCCTTCAACCGGCGTCGCCTTCAATCCAAGAGAGGCGACATCAGACCCGTAATCGGGCTCGGTGATGGCGATTGCACACAAGGTTTCGCCCGAAGCAATTCGCGGCAACCATTCCTGCTGTTGTTCATCGGTACCGCCTTCCAGCAGAGCCTTGGCGGCGATCTCCGGGCGGGTAATCAGGCTGCCCGCCGCCCCCAGCGAGGCCCGTGACAGCTCTTCGGTAACCACAATCATGCCCAGGCTGTCCGGCTTATCATCGGGCAACAAGCCACCGAAGCGTTCCGGAATACTGATGCCGAAACAGCCGAGATCGGTCGCTGGCTTGAGAATTTCATCGGGTATATCCAGATTCTGCCGGTGGATTTTTTCAGCCAAGGGCATCACCACATCGGTCGCGAACCGGGCAAACATGTCCCGCACCATTTCTTTCTCTTCCCCGAGCATCGAGGGTAAACGGGTGCTGCCTCGTTCCGCCACGGTGGCCCCGATCGCCGCCAGGAAGTCGCTACTGCCGAAACGGCCCATAAGCTGGTCGATGTCAGTGTCGCTGTACAAGCCAATGACAGTGGCGCGATCCAGGCCGATATCTCCGGCCCGGGCCAGCAAACGCTGGATTGCCGAGGGCACCGCTTCTGCGCAGAAAGCCAGAGCCACATCCCGGGCCAGGCCATCTTCTGCACTGGCATCCGCTGCGTAATGACAAAC
>JBDNIR010000341.1:0-3836 GCA_041688195.1 Marinobacter sp. | reverse complement strand
TTACGGCTTTACTTTTTACGGCCCTACTATAGTCATAGATTGGGGTCTGGAGGCAAAAAAAAAGAGCCGAAGGCTCTTTTTCAAATACACACCCTGACTTCACGCAAGTTCCAGGCAAGCATCAATTTGGTGGGTCGTGATGGATTCGAACCATCGACCAATTGGTTAAAAGCCAACTGCTCTACCAACTGAGCTAACGACCCATAACGGGTTGGCCTGTCAAGCCGTGACTGCACACTCGTTTACCATCTGCGCGCAATCGACTTCAATTTGGTGGGTCGTGATGGATTCGAACCATCGACCAATTGGTTAAAAGCCAACTGCTCTACCAACTGAGCTAACGACCCAAACGAGGCGCATATAGTACGGATTTTTCGCCGCGCTTCAACCCTTTTCAGGTATTATTTCAACACCGACGACCTCAGCGATTCCCTAAGTACTCTTTTGCCAAAGACGCAGCATTGGTTGCCGGATAACTGGATACCACCCGTTCCATTTGTCGAACCGCTTCGCTTTTTTCATTTAAGCGATCGTAGGTGACGCCAAGCTTGTACACCGCGTCCGCTGCTTTTCGGTGATCTGAAAAACGAGTAGCCACGATGGTGAACGCCTGTTTCGCCTGCTCCAACTGAGGCTTGACCAGGTACACTTCACCCAGCCAGTAATAGGCGTTGACGGTCAGATCCCCTTCCGGATACTCGGAGATGAAGCTGTAAAGGCCGTCTATCGCGGCGTCATACTTCTTGTCGCGAATCAACGTCTGGATCTTCTGATATGCCTGCCGCTCAGCATCGGCCGGCTGACGGTACTCACGGGTAACCGGCTTTATGTTCGTTTCCGGAGCCTGTGCCGAGGAGCTACTGCCTGATGCTGGGGCCGCCTGCAGCTGCCCGGAAACATCCAGCAACCGTTGATCGAGATCGATGTAGCGTTCTTTTGACTGGGTTGAGAGACGATTAAGCTGATGTCGTTGCTCCTCAAGCTCTCCCTGCAAACGGCGCACTTCGCCCTGCAACTGCTCAATCATAAAGAACAACTCAGCGTTGGCCTGACTGCCGCCCGCCTGGCGACGGGCTTCCGACTGGTTGTTCTGATATACCGGTGCCGATGACTGCGCCAGTACGCTACCGCTAAGCGATAGCGCAACTGTCGCCATGAGGAATTTTCTCATGGTGGGTCCTGTTGGTTGCAATCTTCGCGCTTACTGGAAAATCATTTCAACGCGACGGTTCTGAGCCCAGGCGCTCTCACTGGAACCTGAGAACACTGGCTTCTCTTCGCCATAGCTTACGGTTTCAAGCTGGCCACGGGAAGCGCCGTTGATGATCAGAAAACGCTGAACCGCGTTGGCACGACGCTCGCCCAGCGCCAGGTTGTATTCGGTAGTGCCGCGCTCATCGGCGTGACCTTCCAAAGTCACCTGAGTGCGCGGGTTCTCGGACAGATAACGGGCATGCGCAACAAGAACGTCGCGGGATTCAGCTTTGATTTCAGAGGTGTCGAAATCAAAGTAGAAAGTGGTGATGTTGCGTAGCGCGGCGGCTTCTGCCTGGGCTGCCTGTTCCTGGGCCTGCATCCGCTCAGAGTCGCTCAAGCCGCTGGAGGAAACGCCACCGCCATCAGCGCCGTCGTATACGGTGCTGCCACCTTCCTGGTCAGTAGCGGAAACATCAGTACCGAAGCCGTCGTCTTCCATGGTATCGCCCGTGGAGCTACAGCCCGCAATAAAACCCAGTGAGAGTACCAGGGCAAATGCTTTATTTCGCATCGTGAACATCATAGTCATTCCTTTATTTTACAGTGTGTTTTAGCACGTTAATGTAAGCTCGAACCCATATGTGTCCGAGCCGGTAGTAAAAACCGATAGTAAAGCTATTGCAAAAACGGTGACCAGGCTGGCTCCCTGACATCGCCAGTGGCGGCAGGCAGCACATAGTTCGAACCCCCACCCGCGGACATAACCGTTAAAACGCTTTTACCGTCCTGTTGTGTGGAGTAAATCAGCATGCGTCCGTTCGGCGCAATGCTTGGCGATTCATCCAAACCGGTTCGGGTCAGGACAGTCTCATTTCCGGTCGCCATATTCATACGCGCAATATGGAACGCACCCTCGCGCTGATGCACGTAATATATGTACTTTTCATCGGGACTAAACCTGGGGCGCGCATTATAGCGGCTGCCGAAGGTCAGCCTTTTGGGTTCGGCATCCTCGGTCGCTTTATAATAAACCTGCGGCCCGCCGGAACGGTCAGAGGTGAAGAGGAAGCTCCTGCCATCTGCGCTCCAACTGCCTTCAGTATCAATCGACCAGTGATTGGTCAGGCGCTTGAGCGATTTGGAGGCAAGATCCAACTTGTAGATTTCGGCATTGCCGTCCTTGGACAAGGTCACCAGCAAGGATTTGCCGTCCGGTGACCAGTCCGGCGAGGAGTTCAGGCCCGAATAGGAAGCAACCCGGTTGCGTTTACCGCTGGATAGCTCATGAGTGTAAATAGCCGGACGGCCGGTCTCAAAGGAGACATAGGCCAATGTCTTACCATCCGGCGACCAGGTCGGCGACAGGATCGGTTCATCGCTTTCCAGGCGCACCCGGGCGCGCTTGCCATCCACGTCACTGACCTGCAGCTTGTAAATTCGTTTGCCGCTACCGGTTTCGAGGGTTACATAGGCAAGCTTGGTAGAAAACGCCCCTTTCTCGCCCGTGAGCGCTTCATAAACCTTGTCGCTGATGTGGTGGGCCAGGCCACGCATATCATCGGCAGAAGCCGTGGCTGTCTCCCCCATAAGACGGCGTTCGCCATTCACATCAAACAACTCGTAACGAGCCTGAATACGATCACCTTGCTGGCTCAGCTCGCCCACTAAAAGGAAACGCTGCCCCAGCATTCTCCAGTCCCGATAGTACACATCTTCACTTCTGGAAGGCAGACTGAGCATCCGTTCAGGGCTCAGAGGCTTAAACTCCCCGCTCATGGTCAGGTCGTCACGGACGATTTCACTGACGTCATCACCGCCAGGCATATTGCCGGTTTTCGCAAACGGCACCACAGCAAGCGGGATAGCAGAATCGACGCCCTCGGTTATACGAATAAGTAACTCTGCGCTTGCAGGCATTGCCAACGCCATCAAAACGAATACGGGCATCCATACACGCAAGCACTGGCAGCGCGAGACCCGATACCGACCCTTCTGGCGCTGGTCGGTCAGGGTGTGATCTGTCATGTTCTCGGTATCCATGGTCATCTCAGCCGCTCAGGGTTGAATTCAATCGTAAACTGACGAAAATATTTTTCAAATGTGTCGCGTTCGTTAGGCACCGGGTACCGGTTAACACCACGCACGGCGCTCAGCGCGGAGTTATCGAAGGCGGTATTACCACTCCCCCTGACCAGTTCAACAGAGGAAAGTTCACCCGTTGGTAGCAGGGTGATTCTCAGGGTCGCCGTCATTTCTCCGGTAGCGGATGAAGGCATATACCAGCCGTTTTTCAAACGCTCACGGATCAGCGCCTGGTACCTCTGGCTGTCTGTCAGCATTTGCGAATCTCTCGCTCGCGCCGCTGCCTCTGCTTCCGCCTGACGACGCGCGGCCTCTTCCGATTCTCGGGCCGAGTCCGCCAGTGCTTCCAGTTGCTGTTCTCTCAGCCTGCGCTCGGCTTCCCGACGCTTGGCTTCCGCTTCACGCTTGGCCTCAGTCTGTCGCCTGGCTTCAGCTTCCTGCTGATTTCGCCGCTTCTCTTCTGCAGCTTTGGCGGCAGCCTCTTGCTGCTTGCGCTGCTCTTTCGCCTGCTGACGTTTGCGCTCTTCCTCAGTTTTTTGACGAACTCGCTCCTTGGC
>JBDNIR010000054.1:0-2409 GCA_041688195.1 Marinobacter sp. | reverse complement strand
CGTCCAGTGTGGAAGGCGCAAGCGTCAGCGACTGGATACTGGTAGACTTGGGCGATGTGGTTGTTCACGTCATGATGCCTGCTACCCGCGAGTTCTATGATCTTGAGCGGCTGTGGCTGGATGCTCCAAGTGTGGGCGCTGCAGGCAGCGAATAACTGTGCGGTTGCGGCTAATTTGCGTGGGTCAGAAAATGCCCGACTGGGTAACCCAGGGGTTTAATGACTACGCAAAACGCATGCCCCCCGAGCTTGCTGTTGAGCTCTCAGAAATTGCCCTTGCCCATCGTGGAAAAAACGCCGACATAGCTCGCATGGTTCAGCGCGAGGGAGAGTCGGTGCTTGCTGCTGCGGGCAAAGGTGACCGGCTGGTTGCGCTTGAAGTGTGCGGTAAATCCTGGTCCACGGAGCAGCTGGCGAAGCAACTGGAAAGCTGGCAACAGGACGGCCGCGATGTCAGTTTCATGATTGGCGGGCCGGATGGCCTGTCAGGGGATTGCCGGTCGCAGGCAGATCAGATGTGGTCACTGTCGCCGCTGACATTACCGCATCCATTGGTCAGGATCGTGCTAGCCGAACAACTCTACCGGGCGTGGTCCATCACCCGAAATCACCCATACCACCGCGCTTAGGACGACAACATGCCTTGGGGCGAGTTCAAAGACACGGTCGCCGAACGACGTATTTTTCAGCACCGGACCCTGGTCGCTGTGCTGCTGCTGTTTATTATGATGGGGCTGCTGATGGCCCGCCTGTATTACTTGCAGGTTGTCCAGCACGATACCTACACCACGCTTTCCGATAAAAATCGTGTCCAGGTTCAGTCCGTCGCGCCCACCCGCGGGCTGGTTTATGATCGCAACGACGTGTTGCTGGCCGAAAATCGTCCTGTTTTCAACGTCACCATCGTGCCGGAAAGGGTTGCCGATATTTCCCAAACCCTCAGTGATCTCCAGGCCATCCTGAATATCTCCGAAGATGACCTTGACCGCTTTCGTGGCCGGCTTCTGGAACCCCGTCGGCCGTTCCAGGAAATACCGCTGCGTTATGATCTTACTGAGCAGGAAATCGCCAGCATGGCGGTCCATCGTCATAACCTTCCGGGCGTGGAGGTGAATGCCGAACTGGTTCGATACTACCCCTACAGCGAATTGACGTCCCATGCCCTCGGATATGTTGGCAGGATCAACCGGGCTGAACTTCAGCGTATTGACCCGGTCAACTATGCCGGTACCAATTACATTGGCAAATCGGGTATCGAGCGTTTCTATGAGGAAGCGCTGCACGGCACCGTGGGTTATCAGCATGTTGAAACCAATGCCCGGGGGCGCACATTGAGAGTACTGGAGCGGGAAAGCCCCGTGTCCGGCGAGGATATCCGGCTCCACCTGGATATTCGCCTCCAGAAGCTTGCTCACGATCTGCTTGACGGGAGACGTGGTGCCATCGTAGCCATTGAGCCCAAGACCGGAGGCGTGTTGGCGCTGGCGAGTGTGCCAGGCTTCGATACCAACCTGTTTGTCACCGGTATTGGTGTGGAGGCATACCGTGAACTTAATGAGTCACCAGACAAGCCGCTGTTTAATCGCGCGCTGCGAGGGCAGTATCCTCCTGGGTCGGCGATTAAACCGATGCTGGCCGTTGCCGCACTGGACAGCGGCTCTACCACCCGGGACCGGACGATCTGGGACCCGGGCTACTTTCAGCTAAAACCAACTGGCCGTCGCTTTCGTGACTGGAAACGCGGGGGCCATGGCTGGGTCAATCTGAAGGACTCTGTGGAACAATCTTGCGACGTCTATTTCTATGATGTTGGCGTTCGCATGGGTGTCGATGTCATGCATGACTACCTGACCAGATTCGGTTTCGGGGAAGAAACCTCACTGGATATCAGTGGTGCCTTGCCTGGGTTGGTGCCTTCCCGTGACTGGAAACGCGCTTACAGGAACGAGCCCTGGTATCCGGGTGATTCTGTCAATATGAGCATCGGGCAAGGTTTTAATCTGGCGACGCCCCTTCAACTAGCCACAGGAACGGCGGTTTTGGCGAATCGTGGTGTATGGAATCAGCCAAGGCTGATGAGCGATGTTCTGGGCGACCACGCGTTTGAGGAAGGTCTGTTTGGTGCGGTCCGGGAAGATATCATCCTGGATGATCCTGAGACCTGGACGTTTGCAATCGAAGCCATGGAAGCCGTTATGCATGGAGCCAAGGGCACGGCCCGCGCTGCGGCCCGCAATGCGCCTTACCGGATGGCCGGTAAAACCGGTACCGTGCAGGTGTTCAGTCTTGCCGAGGACGAGGAGTACGATGAAGAAGAGGTGCGTGAGCGGCTCCGGGATCACGCGTTGTTTATTGGGTTCGCCCCGGTGGAAAATCCGACCATAGCGGTAGCGGTGATTGTTGAGAATGG
>JBDNIR010000340.1:0-2998 GCA_041688195.1 Marinobacter sp. | reverse complement strand
GTTCTTACCGCTCATCGTATGCTCCTGATACTCAATCTTTTAATGCCCTGAAGTTTCAGAGGCACCCGGTTCATTAAAAAGTTCTTCCAGCAGCTCACGCTCTTCATCCGTAAACACCCGTTTTTCCAACAGGTCGGGGCGTCGCTCCCGGGTTCGCCTCAGCGACTGCTTGAGTCGCCAACGCCGGATCTGATCATGGTGACCGCCTAACAAAACATCCGGCACTGCCCCACCTTCGTAAATCTCAGGCCGAGTGTAATGCGGACAATCCAGCAAACCATCGGCAAAAGAATCCTGTTCTGCCGACTGCGCATGACCCAGCGCTCCGGGGATGAGGCGGGTAACCGCATCAATGACAGCCATCGCTGCCACTTCGCCACCAGAGAGCACAAAATCTCCCAATGACACTTCTCTATCAACTTCGGCCGCAATTAGGCGCTCGTCCACACCTTCATAGCGACCGGCGACCAGAATAAGTTTTTGCTCCGCTGCCAGCGATTCAACCACCGACTGCGTCAGCGTTTCGCCTTGCGGTGACAGATACACTACGCAAGCCTGGCCAGGTGACGCCGCTCTCGCTGCCTGAATGGCATCTCGTAGAGGCTGAATTTTCATCAGCATCCCAGGGCCACCGCCATAAGGCCGGTCATCCACGGTACGGTGTCGGTCGTGGGTAAAATCCCGTGGATTCCAACTCGTGAAAGTCAATAAACCTTCTCGAGCCGCCCTGCCGGTCACACCGTACTCAGTCACCGCATTAAACATTTCCGGGAACAGACTGACTGCGCCAATCCACACCCGTTAAAACTCCACATCCCAGTCCACAACGATCAATTCCGATAACAGATCAACACTCCTGACGACCTTATCCGGCAGATAAGGGATCAATCGCTCTTTCTGATCAATGGACTCAGTTGATGATTTCACCACCAGCACATCGTTGGAACCTGTCTCAATCATATGCCCGACGACTCCGAGAATCTCTCCCGAAACCGTCTCTACACGCATACCTTCGAGTTGGTACCAGTAGTACTCACCTTCAGGTAAGTCCAGCAACTCACTCTGGGGCACAACAATATCGAACCCACAGTAGGTTGCTGCAATATTCCTGTCGTCGATGCCCTTGAGCTTTACGACGATTCCCGGCCCTTGCCGACGACCCTCTTCGACTTCAAGCGGAATCCGCTTGCCTTCAAAAACGGCCGTCCAGTTCCGATAATCAAGAATACCGTCCAGCGGATCTGTATAGGAGTAAACCTTGAGCCACCCCTTGATCCCAAACACCGCGGTTATCCGGCCAATCACAGTTTCCTGCGGACGCTGTGCCATGCCTTCCACCCCAGTGCTCATCAACTCGATTACTCAGCAGTGCCTTTCAGCAGCTGCGCTACACGCTCACTGGCCTGTGCGCCTTGACCTACCCAGAACTCAACACGCTCACGATCAACGCGCAGACGCTCTTCCTGACCACGGGCTATCGGGTTAAAAAAACCAACACGCTCAATGAAGCGGCCGTCACGGGACTTACGGCTGTCAGTGACTGTCAGATGGTAGAACGGGCGCTTTTTAGAGCCACCACGAGCCAAACGGATTGTTACCATTTCGACCAATATCCTGTTCTGTTGTACGAACTTTGTACGACTCACGCAAGCTAGCCAAAGGCTAACGCGGAGACCCATACTCGAAAGGGGCGCTATTCTAAGCTAAATCCCTGGCGAAGAAAACAGGCAAACCATCCTGATTTCTACTAACGACCAAAAGGTGGCATTCCGCCACCTCCACCACCGGGCGGCATCATACCCTGCATGCCACGCATCATGTTGGCCATGCCACCCTTTTTGCTGAACTTTTTCATCATCTTTTGCATCTGTTTGTGCTGCTTCAACAGGCGGTTAACATCCTGTATCTGCGTACCAGAGCCTGTTGCGATGCGACGCTTGCGGGAGTTATTGATAACATCAGGGTAACGACGTTCTTTGGGTGTCATGGAGCAAATGATCGCCTCCAACTGCCCCATGCTCTTGTCGTTGACCTGCTGCTGAGCCGCCTGGGCCATTTGCCCCATACCCGGTAACTTGTCCAGCAAACTACCAACACCACCCATATTTTTCATTTGCTGAAGCTGGTCCCGGAAGTCTTCAAGGTCAAAACTCTTACCTTTCTTGATCTTCTTGGTGAGCTTGTCAGCTTTTTGCTTGTCTATCGTGCGTTCGGCTTCCTCAATGAGAGAAAGCACATCGCCCATACCCAGTATGCGTGAGGCCACGCGATCAGGATGGAAGGGCTCCAGCGCATCGACTTTCTCACCCACACCCAAAAACTTGATGGGCTTACCCGTAATGTGGCGAACCGAAAGCGCTGCACCACCACGGGCATCGCCGTCGGTCTTGGTCAGCACTACACCGGTCAACGGCAGCGCGTCATTAAATGCTTTGGCCGTATTGGCAGCATCCTGACCGGTCATCGCGTCGACGACAAACAGGGTCTCAGCCGGGTTAACCGCTTTATGCAGGCGACCGATTTCACCCATCATCTGCTCGTCGACATGCAATCGACCTGCAGTATCCAGAATCACTACATCTATGTGCTTTTTGCGAGCTGCATCGATGGCGCCTTCAGCGATCGCAACCGGGTCCTGATCTGCCGAACTCGGATGAAAAGCAACGCCTACTTCGGCAGCAAGGGTTTCGAGCTGTTTGATGGCCGCCGGACGATAGATATCCGCACTGACCACCAGAACCGATTTTTTATGACGCTCCTTCAGCAGACGCGCCAATTTGGCCACCGTGGTGGTTTTACCTGCACCTTGCAGGCCCGCCATCATGATAACGGCAGGGGGGAGCGTCGCCAGATTGAGGGCTTCGTTCCCCGAACCCATCACACGCTCGAGCTCTTCCTGCACGACACGCACGAACACCTGACCGGGGGTCAGGCTGCGCATAACCTCCTGGCCGATGGCGCGCTCACGGACACCTTCTATAAAAGCTTTAACAACAGG
>JBDNIR010000339.1:0-5326 GCA_041688195.1 Marinobacter sp. | reverse complement strand
GTTCGAAACTGCATATATGCCAACATTGTTCTAAACCCCGAGAGGCCTTCGGTCCAACAAATTCGCCTAATGAATCATTGCAGTCCTATATACTCCAATCGGTCGTTCAACGGACCCAAGAAAAAAAGCGGAAAACGCTAGAGAGGCGCTGATCAAAAGATCAGCATCCCAAAAGAGTGGATTTTTATCAATGCTGGGTCCAATAGCCGCTTTTTCAGGCCAAAAACGCCTCTTTAAGGCGTCTTTTCCGCCCTTTAGGCGGATTTCAGGCGCACTCTGGCCGTGCCAGCCTGCGCGGACCGACTTCCATTTTCTTGAGTTTGCCGCGCTTCTCGGCCACATGCCAGACCACCTTTGCGTCTCTGAACGGGTCGCGCTTGGCCGCACCACTATGCGCCTTCATGCCGAAGTGCCACTCGTGCCCTTTTTTGGTCTGGTGCATTTCAGGAGTCTCGCCCAAGGCACGACCTGCTCCATTTCTGCCAAAAACCGCGCGCGGCGCGTTGTCTTTCTCTTGGCGGCGTACTCTGCTTGGGCGAAACTCGTTTGCTGCACGACAATTCCCGGTCGAGGCGAAGGATGAAGTCGTTATTTCACTGCAACCGCAGTGCAAGCGGAATTAATCAGCGTTTCCCTAACAGTAATAAAAGACACGCTGTGAGCCTGGTTGTTACAGTGAACCTTCCCCCGCCCGCCCCGGCCTGGACGTTCGAGCTGGATATCCGGCCTTTCGGGGAAGCTGGTAACAGCGTCTAAAGTCTCAGGTGGCCATTGCCTCGTGCGGCAAGGGTAGCGAACTGGTGGATTTCCTCTGCCAGTTCGTGGTGATCTTTCAGCCCGGTTTTCCATTGCTCCGGCACCTCCCTGCTACCCGCTGCCAGCAACAGACCCAGAACCAGGCCCCGGTGCACACTGTCGCCGCCGGCCTCGGCGTTGGCCCTGAGCGTGCTGGTGAGATCACAATCATTCTGACAGCCCAGGGCCGCCATCAGCGCCACTGCCTGCTCGATGTAGCAGGCAGTGGCGAAGTAATCGGTGCTTTTCCGGGCCGCGCTTTCATTCAGAAAGGTCATGTGCAGACGCCAGGTTTTGTCCGCCGGAATGTTGCCCGGGCCGTGGTAGTCACGGTAGGTCTGGAACAGGGTCTGGCCGGAGACCTCCGGGGCCGGAAGCTGCTCCAGCAAATCCTTGAAGATGGTCTCCGAGGCGCTACCGTTCACTAACCGCAGCAAGGCGGGCACCAGAAGGCTAAGGCCACTGCCGACCATTTCTGAACGATGGGTAAGCTGCTGGTGGGCCAGAGCCATGCCAGTGGCAACAAAGGGGTTGTCCGGGTTTAACAATGCCAGTACCAGTGGCCTTACCAGCCCGCCGACACTGCCAATGGACCACACCCGGCGCTGGTGTTCGGCACAGTTTTCCGGTGCGGTGCCCTGGCTGTAATGCTCGAACCAGCGCCGCAGGTAAATCTCGGTGTAAGGGTCCCGGTTGCTGCGGGCTTGGGTCATGTATCTGATGAAATCGTCCAGAAAGCCGTCCTGGCTGTAACCGCCCCGTTCGATGATCGAACGCATCATTACCCGCAACAGGCCTGCGCCAAGGGTCGACTCCCCCGCTTCAAGGCCGTGGTGATAGTGCATGCGCTCATCCATGGCGGCGGTTGCGTTGCCATGCTCGCCTTCCCGATCGCCAAGAGAGAAACCAAAGTTACTGTAACTGGTCCGGTAAAAGCGGGCGTGTTGATGGAGTATGTCGTAGGGACGCCCGGAAGCCTCGGCCTTCTCCAGGTCCGGTTGATAGGTCATGCCCAGCATGAAGGCATCCGGATGGGGGTGTGGAGCCGGAAAATACCGGTCTATGCCCCCGGGAAACTGCTCACGAATGCGTTCGGGCGAATAGAACCAATGCACCGGCATGGCAAGCGCATCGCCGATGAAGGCGCCCCAGAGGGCATTCTCAATGCGCCGGGCAACCGGATTGTTCATGGTTCTGCTCCTTCGGTGTCCAGGTTTGGTGAACCAGCGCCTCAATATCCGCGAGGATCGCAGGGGCATCCGTTACCCGCGCCAGCCAGCTCAGGGGGATGCCGCGTTCTCCGCCAACGCCGTGCAGGGCCGCCATCGCCGGCCCGATGATCCAGGCCCGCCCGCAGGAGTCACCCCCACAATGGATATTGGCGCGAACGGCTTCGGTAAAGCTGTTGGCATGGCTCAGGATATGAAAGATCACCGGCATGGCTTCGTGCAGGTAGCAGGTGCGTCCGTAGGTATCGCCGGCACCTGGAGCGTCCAGCGAGGAACCGGAACGGGCGTTGGCCAGGCTTTGCGGGTCTGGTGCTTCCTGGCTGGCCGCGTCCAGAGCCGCTGACAGGGGCTTGCCCCGGAACAGATGGTCCAGAAGTCGCGCTGCGCACCTTGCCCAGGCCACGGCTTCGTCGTTGTGATTGGTCACCCGGACAGCGGCTTCTGTGACCTCCATCAGGTTGCTCTGGCCGCAATAGCTGGCCACCAGTGGCGGCAATTTGGAGACTGCCGGCAGTTGCATGTCGTCGGCGCCGCTTTCCGGCAGCAGGTGGCGGTCGATGGTCTCGGCTAGGTGAACGCCTGCCTCTTGGATCTCCGGTTCCTGGTAGGTCAGATTGATGGCCTTGCGGACCGGTTCCGCCAGTTGATCGCCGCTCAGGTACCGGGTGTAGGGCAAAACCTTCTGAACCAGCAGGCGCTTCTGTTTGTCTGTCAGTTCGGTGGTGGTGGTTGCTCTGGCCTGCTCAATGGCGTTCTGTTCGATGGTGTTCAGGTTGTCCAGAGTTACCCGGGTCGGGTTGTCGATATAACCCTGCCAGCGACCACCGGGGCCAAAGAAAGCGCGGAAGCGCCGTTGATAATCCCGGATATCCAGAGCCCCTTCACTGGCCAGCAGGCTGTCTGTCAGTACCCGTGTGGCGGCGCCATAGTGGCTGACATCTCCAGACTGTTTGCCGTCATGAGCAAAGTAACCGAATCCGCCTTTGAAATAGTCGGCCTTCGGCGGCAGGAATTCCGGTGATCGGCCGCCAACCTCCTGGATGCGCTGGCTGTCGTACAACCAGTGCAGCCCAAGGCCGGCCGCATCCGCAACCCAGCCGCCGGCAAGGGCGGCAATCATCGCGGCTTTTCTGTCTGAGGGCACGTTGCTGGTCATTGGAAATCCCCGTTGTTAAGGCTCAGAATTCGAGATAGAGAAAATTGCTTTCGGCTCTGCGCAGGAGCTCCTTTTCGGTTATTCCAGAATTGACGATACTTTCTTCCCATTGTTTGCGTCCATCCTGCTTCGCTGATTTATGGAACAACAGAAGCTGGCCATCAACGATCTTGAAATTCGTTGGGTCAATGGTCTCCTGGCGTCCCTGTGCAAGATTATAGGGGCAGCTTCGCGGAAAGGATGGGGCATAGGCTGCCGGATTGGCATCGAAGGTATTCTTCTGGGCGGCACTCGTAAACCAATATACATTCCCCTGATAGGCACTCTGGTGGTCTCTGGAGCCCTTCTCGGGATGGCCCTGCTCATGATAGGAAACAGGGCTGTATCCTTCCAGGGCAGGTTGCCCATAGACAACCTCATTATCAGCGGCGTGGGCCGCCAGGGTTGGCAGCAGGACCAGCATTGTGAAGATGGCTGCGGTTACTCTCACACGGTGTTTTATCATAGGACTTCTCCAGTGATGGGTACCCGGAAGTGACAGCCTGGTTGGGCACGCATACATTACACTCAATATAGACCACTGCCGGGTCGCGTTGTTACAGAATGAGTGGTGGGATATTTCCCCGTTTCCGGTGTAACAAAATCCACCTTCGGAGACGGAAGCACAGAGGATGAAGCTGTTACCGGCCAGGGAGGGTGTTGTCAACGAATCACCAGCCCGATGGTTGCCGCGATGGACACCGCAACACTGATGGCAATCCAGACCCGGCGGACTCGCCCACATTCACCATATAATCCACGTGGATCAAGGCAGCGTCGGGTTTCCCTGTAAAGTCTGGTCGGAGTTGCCAGATTTTTGTGGTAGTACCGGTTGAAGTAATCAGTCAGCACCGGAGGCACAGTTTCCGGTGCATACCTGTGCCATAGCTTTAACAGCCCGAGCCTGTCACGTTTCTCAAGGGCTTGCCGCAGCCATTTGGGAAAATGGCGGGTTGCTGTGCAGGAGGCAAAGTCAATGATGGCGGGGCTGCGGAGAGCACGATATTCCCTTTTGGGAAGTAGCCGACCACAGATCAGCGTGCCAGGAAAACCACATTTGCCATAGTCCTTGAGCACTCTTGCGCCAGCAGCAAGGACTTCCTTCTCGACAAGGGCCTGGCCCCACCTGTGCCTGTAAAGACGTTCTCTTGTCGCCACGGCTCTGCCCTCCTAACGCCAGCTGTCCGCCGTTGCTTGGTGCCAGTCGCTGGCCCAGGCACTCGGTGCACAGTTGGTGTGTAAGAGGCACCCCTCATCAATGCAGGGATAAAGCTCGGCATAGTTCATAACACTGCCTTGATTGACCCGCCGATTAATATCCGCGGGCTCCAGATCTTCCAGTTGATCCTTGCCCAGGATGCTGAGTAGTTCCGCCAGGGTTTCCATGGAAGAGTGGTGGTAGTTCGCAACCCGCATGCCTTTGTCGGTGACATCCAGTTGTTTGTAGCGGGCGGGGTTCTGGGTGGTGATACCGGTAGGACATTTGTCAGTATTGCAGCTGCGGGACTGGATGCAGCCGAGTGCCAGCATCATGCCGCGGGCTGAATTCACGGTGTCGGCCCCGAGAACCATCATTCGCAAGATATGAAACGCAGAGAAGGCCTTGCCGGAGGCAATAATTATGATCTTGTCGCGAACACCGATACCTCGTAAGGCATTGTGCACAAAATGCAGGCCATCGCGCAGCGGCATGCCCACCGAGTTTGTCAGCTCAACCGGCGCGGCGCCGGTGCCTCCTTCACCGCCGTCAACGGTAATAAAATCGGGTCGCAGGCCGGTTTTCAGCATGGCCTTGCAAATGCCAAGGAACTCCCGCCGGTTACCGGGACACAGCTTGAATCCCACCGGCTTGCCGCCCGAGAGTTTGCGGAGCTGAGCGACGAATTGCAGCAATTCCACGGGACTGGAGAAGGCAGTGTGCGCGGGCGGTGACAACACGTCCTGTCCCATGGGCACCATGCGGATGCGGGCAATTTCTTCGGTAAGCTTGGCGGCTGGCAGCAGGCCGCCATGCCCGGGCTTGGCACCCTGGGACAGTTTGATCTCGATCATCTTGACCACATCCTGTGTCGCCTGCTCTGTAAACAGGTCCGGATCGAATACCCCG
>JBDNIR010000338.1:0-5498 GCA_041688195.1 Marinobacter sp. | reverse complement strand
GCCGATCATGCTGCGGCTGATCTCAAACGTCTGCTGGCTGATCCGCTGCTGCAGGATGCTCAACCGCTGTTTCTTGATATCCATCGGGGTCTCGTCCGGCAGATCTGCCGCCGGAGTGCCGGGGCGGGCGCTGTAAATAAAGCTGAACGAGGCGTCGAAGCCGATGTCGTTGATCAGCTTCATGGTGGCCTCGAAATCCTTCTCGGTTTCGCCCGGGAAGCCAATAATGAAATCCGATGAGAAACTGATATCCGGCCGGATGGCACGTAAACGCCGTAGCTTGGACTTATATTCCAGCGCCGTGTGACCGCGCTTCATCAGCGCCAATATGCGATCTGAGCCACTCTGTACCGGCAGATGGAGGTGGCTGACCAATTCAGGAACCTGCTCATAAGCCTTGATCAGGGACTCAGAAAACTCCACCGGATGGGACGTGGTGTAACGAATGCGGTCAATGCCATCAATGGTGGCGATCATGCCGATCAGCTCAGCCAGGTCCATGGTGTCGCCGTCGTGGGTTTCGCCCTGATAGGCATTGACGTTCTGCCCCAACAGGTTGACCTCACGCACGTTCTGGCCCGCCAGATGGGCGACTTCGGCAATCACATCGTCAACCGGACGGCTGACTTCTTCGCCGCGGGTGTAGGGCACCACACAGAAAGTGCAGTATTTGCTACAGCCTTCCATGATGGATACGAACGCAGACGGACCGTCGGCGCCCGGCGAGGGCAGGTTGTCGAATTTTTCGATTTCCGGGAAGGTAATGTCTACCACACCGACGCCGCCCTTGCGGGCCTGGATAATCAATTCTGGCAAACGGTGCAGTGTTTGAGGACCGAACACTATATCCACATAGGGCGCGCGATCGATAATGGCCTGACCTTCCTGGCTGGCGACACACCCGCCGACGCCAATGATCAGGTCCGGGTTTTTGGCTTTCAGGCCTTTCCAGCGACCGAGCTGATGGAACACCTTTTCCTGAGCTTTTTCCCGAATCGAGCAGGTGTTGAGCAGCAAAATGTCGGCATCGTCGGCGGAATCAGTCATTTCGACCGTTTCGCCAACCTGCAGCAGGTCTGCCATGCGGGATGAATCATACTCGTTCATCTGGCAGCCATGGGTCTTGATAAACAGCTTCTTGGCCATGAGTCTCAAATAATCGTCGATGGATGTCGGCGCCCAGTAGTGTGTGCAGTGAGCGCTTCTTTAAAATAGCCGGGCATTATAACGGTCTGATCAATCCGTAACCAGTGGTGAACGACTTTAACCGCAGATCCGGCAGTGGAATCAACGTTATTTGATGCTTAAGAGTCGGCGGTGCTGTCAGGCGTCGTCCCTGACTTCCAGATATTTCTGAAGTTGCTCTCTCAGGGCTTTCGGGAGGCGGGTGATGGTGAGGGCGTCTTTCTCGCGATCATAGTAGATTGCCTGGTTCACCAGATCGGAGGAAAACGATACGCTCATGCCGCCGCCAGAGCCAGCGATGCGGACCAGTTTCTTGACCTTGCGATGATCGGGGTGGAGTACAGTACCTTCCGGTATGTCCTGCGCTTCGGCAGCAAATTGCTTGAAGCGCTCAGGTCGCTCTTCGTCCAGGTAACCGGACAGGGCCTCAACGGCAACCGGCTCGCCAAGCGCGTGTTGCTCTTTGCAGAATTCGTAGGCGCGGGTGCGGACCTTGCCAGCGTCCTCTGGAGCGTCGGACTGGCGGGCAAAGGCTTCGACTGCATCAAGGAAGGTCAGGGTTTCTTTCTCGACATCCACCTGATTGGTAAAGCCGCACAGGCGAATGAACAGATCACCGATCTCGCCGGTGCCTCGGGCATGCACCAGTGTCAGGTAATTTCCCCCGGGGGTATCAGACCGCCAGTCATCCAGTTCAATGCGCAGCGCCAGGTTGAGCCGGGACAGACTCAGCACGTCGGTGCCGTCCAATGCTTGATTGCCGTCAAAACGCAGGGCGCTATCGCTTTCAATGATCAGCAGGTAGATGGCGTCACTGTCGGCCAGGGCTTCATGAACGAGCAGGAGATGCCCTTGGTGCTCCTTCTGGCTGCCATTGAGATGTTCCTGCCACTGACTGAACAGACGGTCGGTCAGGGAGGCAAAGGTTTGTCTGTCTTCCAGGTAGTCTTTCAGCCACGCGCTGAACGGGCATTCACCGATGTCTTCGGAAAAGCGTCCGTATTTCTTGCCCGGCTTGGTGTTGAACAGACGCTTCATCTGTTTGTGAAGCACCTCATAATCACCCCCCGGCTCCTTCAGGGCCTCGCCGGCCTTGATCTGTGCAGGCTGGCCGGGCTGCATCTGGCTGGCAAAGGCGGTTCGCAGACATCGGATAGACATAGTTAAATGCGCTTGTCTTGGGTTAGCGTCTGGACCAGTTCACTGACGGCTTTGGTAATTTCGGAGCTTTCATCTGCCCGAGCCGAGGCGTTGGCGACGTCTGTGCCGATGCTGACGGCAATGGCGATCAGGCCGTGAGCCGTAAGCAATTGGGCCGCGCGAGTGCGCTCGTCTGCGGAGCCCGCGCTTGCCTCGGTCAGGACAACGGAGGTTTTGCCCAGATCAAACAAAGCCCGCTCAACGGCCAGAGCCAGCTCCCCAGACAGTTTGCCGCCACAGGCGATGGTTAACGGCTGCTGGGCCAGGCGCCGGGCGCGTTCCTCGATGCTGACGGGCGTCAGTTGCTCGCCGCTGCCCTCGGACAGCCCGGTGATCATGCCCGCGCCCACCGTCACGTTGGTGAGGCGGTCGACGATAATAAAACCGCCGGTTGCGCGATTGCGTGGGTAAGGGTCAAACGCTACCGGCTGGCTGAGTGTCAGCTCACATAGGCCGATTTCGTTCAGCGCCAGGGCCGTCACGTCATCCTGCTGCTCAAGCGTGTTGACGTCGGTCCGATAGACGACCTTGCGGATAGAACCCGAGGTAAAAGTGGGCCCTAATTTAATATCGTAAAGACGGCCGGTTTCAAGAGGCTGGTCGATCATCCACACCACGTTGGCGTTGAACCGGTTGCTGACCAGAGGCTCGTCTTCCGGCTTGACCAGCATGTCGCCGCGGCTGACATCGATTTCATCGTTCAGGGTCAGGGTGATCGCCTGATCGATGTAGGCTTCGTCCAGGTTGCCATCGAAGGTGACAATTTCTTTGACGGTGCTGGTTTTGCGGGAGGGCAACGCCATAATCGTGTCACCCGGACGAATAACACCGGATGCGATGGTGCCGCAGAAACCGCGGAAATTCAGGTTCGGACGGTTGACGTATTGCACCGGCAGACGGAAATGCTCCAGGTTTTTATCGCGGGAGACTTCCACGGTTTCCATGATTTTCATCATCGGCTGGCCGGTAAACCAGGGCGTGTTGTCACTGCGAGTGACCACGTTGTCGCCTTCCAGCGCGGAAATCGGCACGAAACGTACATCTTTCAGCCCCAGCTTGGTAGCAAAGGCCAGGTAATCCTTTTTGATTTCTTCGAAGCGCTCTTCGCTGAAGCCCACCAGGTCCATCTTGTTGATGGCCACCACGATATGCCGGATGCCGAGCAGAGAGGCAATGAAAGAGTGGCGCCGGGTCTGGGTCAGAACGCCGTGCCGGGCGTCGATCATCATAATGGCTAGTTGCGCGGTGGAGGCGCCGGTAGCCATGTTGCGGGTGTACTGCTCATGGCCCGGGGTGTCAGCGATGATGAACTTGCGTTTGTCGGTAGAGAAGTAGCGGTACGCAACATCAATGGTGATGCCTTGCTCGCGCTCGGCTTGCAGGCCGTCAACAAGCAGCGCCAGGTCGAGCTTCTCGCCGGTAGTGCCCAGCTTGGCACTGTCTGCCTTGAGGCTGGTCATGTGATCTTCATAGATCATTTTGGTGTCGTGGAGCAGTCGACCGATCAGCGTACTTTTGCCGTCGTCGACACTGCCGCAGGTCAGCAAACGCAGAAGCTGTTTGTCTTCGTGCTGCTTGAGGTAGGCGCCGATATCTTCGGCAATCAGATCTGACTGGTGAGACATGGTAAAAAATCCTGTAAATACGTTGGCCGCGGCTTAGAAATAGCCTTCGCGTTTCTTCTGTTCCATGGAGCCCGCGGAATCATGATCGATCACTCGGCCCTGGCGCTCGGAGCTTTTGGCCAGCAGCATTTCCTGAATGATGTCGGTCAATTTGTCGGCCCGGGATTCGATGGCACCCGTGAGCGGGTAACAGCCGAGAGTACGGAAGCGGACGAATTTCTTCATCGGCGTCTCGCCTTCTTTCAACGGCATGCGGTCGTCATCCACCATGATCAGGGTGCCATCCCGGTCAACTACCGGTCGCTCGGCGGCGTAATACAGGGGCACGAGCTCGATGTTCTCGAGATAGATGTACTGCCAGATATCCAGCTCGGTCCAGTTGGAAAGCGGGAAGACGCGAATGCTCTCGCCTTTGTTGATCTTGCCATTGTAGGTGTTCCACAGCTCGGGCCGCTGATTTTTCGGATCCCAGCGGTGGTATTCGTCCCGGAACGAATAGACTCGCTCCTTGGCGCGGGACTTTTCTTCATCCCGTCTGGCGCCTCCAAAGGCAGCATCGAACTTGTACTTGTTCAGCGCCTGCTTCAGGCCCTGGGTCTTCATGATGTCGGTATGTTTGGCGCTGCCATGAGTAAACGGTCCGACGCCCTGCTCCACACCTTCCTGATTTATGTGGACGATGAGATCCAGGTCGAACTTTTTGGCTTGTGCATCACGAAAGCGGATCATCTCCTGGAACTTCCAGGTGGTATCAATGTGCATCAGTGGAAACGGTAGCTTGCCGGGGAAAAATGCTTTCCGGGCGAGGTGAAGCATTACCGATGAATCTTTCCCGATGGAATAAAGCATCACGGGGTTGTCGAACTCCGCAGCAACTTCCCGAATGATATGGATGCTTTCCGCTTCCAGCTGTTTCAGATGCGTCAGGTTGTAAGTGGTCATCGTATCCTGTTACCGCTTGCCGTGGGCGCGTATGGAGATGGCAGGGAGTGGTCCGCGTTAACAGGCTCACTGCCGTCAGAAATTGGAGGCACACTGTACCAGAGACGCCAATGGCATAAGAAGTGTAATGGGTAGAGTTTGGGGCTATAACAATATGCAGAAACGTCGCTACGGGATGTTTGACGCGCCAGGGCGAACCGCTGGAATCAAGGGAGGGTTGATAGCTGGCGGCTTACAAATTGATCTACATAGCCATGGCCATTGCCCTCGAAACCGCAGAACTGAATACCTAGGTGAAATTCGTCCCGTGATACACGCCGTAAGTGAATCAGGTGGCAGTCGGCGAATATAGTGACATTCTGTGCAGCGACGACGGGTACTGAAAACTTCGCCATAACATCAATTCATTGCCCCGGAGCGGGAGATTTTTGCTCGGGTACGAGCTGTTTCAGGGTTTCGTTGTCGCAAGAGATCATCATGCCGGCGCGAGAAAGGTTGGTGGCACGGCATTGAACGGCTTCGCCCGAAGGCAGGCTCACGCTGACG
>JBDNIR010000053.1:0-2847 GCA_041688195.1 Marinobacter sp. | reverse complement strand
CGTCCTTGGCGATAACACAACCTACCCGGGGATTGGGATGGGTTGAATAGCGACCCCGCCAAGCCAACTGGATAGCCCTGGCCATCAGAGCGGTATCTCGGGCATCGGTCATGCGCGGCCCTTTGGGGTGTCACTTTCCGCCAGGGCCTTAGCCACATCGGCAGCGTCGGCGCCTTCCCCCATGTGGGCGGACAAGCGCTCGATCTCTTCCTTGAATTCGTTGATATCCTGAAAGCTTCGATATACCGAAGCGAAGCGAACGTAGGCGACCTTATCAAGCTGGCGGAGCTCACTCATGATTTCCTCCCCCAACTGCATCGACTTGACTTCCCGCTCACCCGCGGCTCGCAACCGGAATCGGACCCGGGTTAATGCAGCGTCTATGTCCTCAATGCTGACCGGCCTTTTTTCCAGAGCTTTCATCAGCCCGGCCCGCAGCTTTTCTTCGTCAAACGGCTGGCGGGTGCCATCCTGCTTAACCACACGAGGCATAACCAGTTCTGCGGACTCAAAGGTGGTGAAGCGCTCACGGCACGACAAGCACTCCCTTCGGCGGCGCACCTGGTCACCCTCGGCAACCAGCCGTGAATCAATGACCTTGGTATCAGCTTCACCACAGAAAGGACAATGCATACTTAGTGCTCCCGGAGGATACCGGCACCCAGCAATCGCAGGTGCAGGCCATTAGCTAAGGGGCTCAGGCGCCGTAAACAGGAAAGCGCATGCAGAGCGCGGTAACTTGTTCTTTGACCCTCGCGTTGACTTCGTCACTGTCAATGTTATCGAGTATATCGCAGATCCAGCCAGCAAGGTCCCGGCACTCGGACTCACCAAAGCCACGGGTGGTCACCGCAGGGGTCCCGATCCGCAGGCCTGATGTAACAAATGGAGAACGTGGGTCATTGGGCACCGCGTTTTTGTTCACAGTAATGTGAGCACGACCGAGCGCCGCATCAGCGTCCTTGCCTGTAATATCCTGCTTAATCAGGCTGACCAGGAACAGGTGGTTAGTGGTTCCGCCAGAAACCACATCAAAACCCCTGTCAATAAAGACTTCGGCCATGGCCTTGGCGTTCTTGATAACCTGTTGCTGGTAAGCTCTGAACTCATCGCTCATGGCTTCCTTGAAACAGATTGCCTTGGCTGCGATCACGTGCATCAAGGGGCCACCCTGGCTGCCGGGAAAAACAGCTGAGTTCAGTTTTTTCTGCAGATCGGCGTCATCGCAGGCCAGAATCAGACCGCCTCGGGGGCCACGCAAGGTTTTGTGGGTCGTCGTAGCCACCACGTGAGCATGGGGAATCGGGTCCGGATAGACCCCAGCGGCAACCAGCCCGGCCACGTGGGCCATATCGACAAAAAGATAAGCACCGACTTTGTCCGCAATAGCGCGGAAGCGGGCAAAATCAAGCTTCTGGGAATAGGCGGAAAACCCGGCAATGATCATTTTGGGTTTATTGCCGACGGCCAGCTGTTCGACTTCGTCATAATCAATAAGGCCGGTGTCGGTGTTGATCCCGTACTGGACCGCATTGTATATCTTGCCGGAAAAATTCACTGATGCACCGTGGGTCAGGTGCCCGCCATGGGCCAGACTCATTCCGAGGACCGTGTCACCGGGCTTGAGTAACGCCATGAAGACGGCCGAGTTGGCTTGCGATCCGGAATGCGGCTGGACGTTCGCATAAGCCGCACCGAACAACTTCTTGGCGCGGTCGATGGCAAGGTCTTCGGCAACATCAACGTGTTCACAGCCACCGTAATAACGCTTGCCCGGATACCCTTCCGCGTATTTGTTGGTAAGTGCGGAACCTTGGGCTTCCATCACCCGTGGGCTGGTATAATTCTCCGAGGCGATAAGCTCGATATGCGCTTCCTGCCGTTTGGTTTCGGCCTGAATAGCATTCCAGATTTCGTCGTCGTATCCGGCTATTTTCATATCACGGTTAAACATTGATTTGCTGCCCCTGTTTGCTGTGTCTGCCTGGCAGACAATCTGAATTCGGCTGTGAAAAGCTGTGAAAAATAGGGCCGCTATTCTAGCGTATTACCGGCCTTAAAATCATCTTTTCAGCACTAAAGCCGGGCGAGCATGCCGCAACTGACACGGATTGCTATAAAGCAGCGGTTTCGCTACCTTTACAGGCCAGTTTTACGAGAACGGACACCAACCGAAAGGATCATGCCAGCTATGGCCCAGTACGTATTTTCCATGAACCGAGTGGGCAAGATTGTCCCGCCCAAACGCGAAATCCTCAAGGACATTTCCCTGAGCTTCTTCCCGGGGGCCAAAATCGGCATGCTTGGCCTTAACGGCTCCGGTAAATCGACCCTGCTCCGGATTATGGCGGGCACCGATCAGAATTACATCGGTGAAGCGCGCGCCCAGCCCGGCATCAACGTAGGCTATCTGCCCCAGGAGCCCGAGCTGGACGACAACAAAACTGTAAAAGAAGTGGTTGATGAAGCCGCAGAGGCAGTCCACAACGCCCTCGCTGAACTGGATCAGGTTTATGCCGATTATGCGGAACCCGACGCCGACTTCGATGCGCTGGCGAAAAAGCAGGGCGAACTGGAAAGCTTTATCCAGGCAGTGGACGGCCATGATATCGAACGCAAGCTTGATGTGGCTGCTGACGCACTGAGACTGCCGCCCTGGGATGCCAGGGTGGCCACCCTGTCTGGCGGTGAGCGTCGCCGGGTTGCCTTGTGTCGCTTGTTGTTATCCGGCCCAGACATGCTGTTGCTTGACGAGCCGACTAACCATCTGGATGCCGAATCGGTCGCTTGGCTCGAGCGCTTTCTTCATGATTACCCGGGCACCGTGGTCGCCATTACCCACGACCG
>JBDNIR010000337.1:0-19344 GCA_041688195.1 Marinobacter sp. | reverse complement strand
TGGTCGGGACGGCAGGATTTGAACCTGCGACCCTCTGCACCCCATGCAGATGCGCTACCAAGCTGCGCTACGCCCCGAAGCGCTGAGCCAACAAGAGGAATCTCAATGGCTTAGCGGGATCGAAGTCTACACCAGCTCCCTGCAAAAATAAACACTATGGACAGGAGTTTATTGAAACAATACCGATACTGACTCACTTCCAGAGCAGCCGGAGCCGCTCAGCGCGCTGAGCTGTTGAGTACCTCAAGCACTTCTTCCAGCTCTGTGATCATTTGGCGAATCAATTGCTTGTACTGGGTAGTGTCATCTTTGATTTCATGGCTGCTGAGCTTTTGCTTGGCACCACCAATGGTATAGCCCTGCTCGTAAAGAAGGCTTCGTATCTGCCGGATGGTGAGAACATCTGCCCGTTGGTAATAGCGACGGTTACCCCGGCGCTTAACAGGAGACAGCTGAGGGAACTCTTGTTCCCAATAACGTAAAACGTGTGCCTTTACTGCACACAGTTCCGCGACTTCACCAATAGTGAAGTAACGCTTCCCCGGTATCGTAGGCAGCTCGTTATTATGACTGGGTTCCAGCATACGCCTCTACTTTTTGCTTTAATTTTTGTCCTGGGCGAAACGTAACAACACGTCGGGCACTGATCGGGATTTCTTCACCGGTTTTCGGGTTCCGTCCCGGCCTCTGCTTTTTATCGCGCAGGTCAAAGTTACCAAAGCCGGACAGTTTCACCTGCTCATTGTGGCTGAGAGCATCTCTGATTTCATCGAAAAAAGCTTCCACCATTTCCTTGGCTTCACGCTTATTGAGGCCCAGTTCCTCATAAAGCCGTTCGGCCATTTCTGCCTTTGTCAAAGCCGCCATTCCTCAACTCCTCAACCTTGCTCCGAGTTCTTTCGTTAGCGCCGAGGTGACACCATCGAAGAGCTCTTGCACCTCGTCATCGTTAAGCGTGCGATCCGGATGCTGCCAAAAAAGGCTCAGTGCCAAGCTTCGGTTGCCCTCACCCAAAGCTGAACCCTCATACACATCAAACGCACGCAGTGCCGTCAACTGCTCGCCAGCCACCTGTCTTACGGCACGCTCTACGTCAGCAAACGCAACATCACTTCCGATAATAATAGCTAAATCCCGCCGAACTTCAGGAAATTTTGAAAATTCTTTGAAATTAGGCACATATCCGGTAAGGATTGGAGTCAAGAATAGCTCAAACACGACGATCGTGCCATTCAGGTCGAGTTTTTTCTGTGCCTGGGGGTGCAATGTGCCCAGCCAACCCACTGATTGTCCATTGAGGCTCAACCGGGCAGTTTGTCCCGGATGTAGCGCTGGATGCTGGTCAGCGGCGAATTCAACGGTAATACCCAGCAGTTGAAACAGCGCCTCAAGTTCACCTTTGAGATCAAAAAAATCGGCATTACGACGACCGTTTGCCCAGTTCTCAGGTACTTGCGTACCAGCAACCACGCCTGCCAGCATCGGCTGCTGGTCAATTTCAGAACCGTTTTTGACAAACCGAAGGCCAGTTTCAAACAGCCGTACTCGGGATTGCTGCCGTTTCTGATTGTAATCGACCGATTTGAGAAGGCCGCTCCAAAGTGTCGTCCGCATCACCGAAAGATCCATGGAGATCGGGTTGGCCAAGGCAATGCCCTGGTGATCAGGATCTACAACTGCCTGTATTTTTGGATCTACAAAGCTGTACGTGATGGCTTCCTGATATCCCCGGGACACGAAGAAATCCTGTATCGCGGAAACCGGACGCCGGGCTTCCGCCTGCGGCTTCAACTCAAGCGAACCTTCAGCCTGGGTCACAGGCAGGTTGTTATAGCCGAAGATCCGGGCAATTTCTTCAATCAGATCCACCTCAATAGCAATGTCCGGTCGAAAACTCGGTACCCGGACCCGCCAGCCATTTTTAAGCACCTTATCAATATGCAGCCCCAGCCGGGTCAGGATTTCCTCTACCGTGGTGCGATCGATTTCCACACCCAGCACATTGGTTACCAATTGTTCACGGAGGTCGATTACCCGGGCTTTAGGCAAGTGGGCGTCACTGGCAACCTCCACAATCTCTCCTGGCTCGCCCCCCACAATGGACATCAGCAACCCGGTTGCGCGCTCCATAGCATCCCTGGCAAGTTCCGGGTCAACACCCCGTTCAAAGCGATGAGAGGCGTCAGTGTGGAGGCTATAATGCCGGGCTTTCCCGGCCAGCCGGACCGGTTCGAAATACGCGGCCTCAAGCACCAGATCGCGGGTTTTCTGGCTTACTCCGGAATGTTCACCGCCCATAACACCTGCAATTGCAACGGGCTTCTCATGGTCGGCAATCACCAGGGTATCATCGGTCAGTTCTACTTCCTGGCCGTCCAGCAAAACCAGCTTCTCACTGGGCCGGGCTAACCGAACAATAATTCCGCCCTGCAATTCATCCCGGTCGAATGCATGCATGGGCTGGCCCAGCTCAAGCATCACGTAGTTGGTCACGTCCACCGCCGCATCAATGGAGCGGATACCGGACCGGCGCAGCTTTTCCTGCATCCAGAGTGGCGCTGGCACCGTCAGGTCGACGTTTCGCAGCACCCGCCCCAGATAGCGGGGACACTCTTCAGCGGCGGTGACGGCAATATCCATAACTTCGGAATGCATGGCCGGTACTGGTGTTATTTCAGGGCTTTCGCTAACTATCTGGTTCAGCACGCCCACTTCACGCGCAAGGCCGCGAATCGAGAGGCAGTCACTGCGGTTCGGGGTCAAGTCTACGTCGATGGTGACGTCGTTGAGCCCCAGATAATCTGCGACGTCCCGGCCCACTGGCGCATCGTCGGGTAATTCCATGAGACCGTCATGATTTTCAGACAACCCCAGTTCAGACTCGGAGCAGAGCATGCCGACGGAAAGTTGGCCGCGCAACTTGGCCTTCTTGATCTTGAACTCACCGGGCAAAACAGCGCCTACCAATGCAAACGGCACTTTCATACCCACCCAGACATTGGGCGCACCACAGACAACCTGTACAGGCTCATCGCCGCCAGCTACCTGACACACTCGCAGTTTATCCGCATCCGGATGAGGCGCCACTGCCAGAATCTCGCCGACGATAATACCGGAGAATGATCCAGCTACGGGCTCAAAGCCGTCTACTTCCAGACCGGCCATGGTGATCTGGTGTACCAGAGCCTGTGTATCGATAGTGGGATTGACCCATTCGCGCAGCCATTGTTCACTAAATTTCATGATGTGTGCCTTGTTCTGATGCGATAACGCCGAATTATTTTGTGCCTTTATTGACTCCGGCTTCCCGGGCTCAACTTAAGGAGCCTCTGATTAATTCCTGAATCACTCAAGTCAGTGAATCAGCGGAATTGGCGCAGAAAACGCAAGTCATTATCAAAAAACATCCGCAAGTCCTCCACGCCATAGCGCAACATAGCAAGGCGCTCTACCCCCATGCCGAACGCAAAACCGCGGTAGGTTTCAGAGTCGATACCGCAATGCTCGAACACTTTCGGATGCACCATGCCGCAACCCATGACCTCAAGCCATTTGATACTGCCATCCGCTTCCCGGCCCCACTCGATGTCCACCTCTGCAGAGGGTTCAGTAAACGGGAAGTAAGACGGCCGGAAACGGACTTCCAGATCACGTTCGAAGAACACCCGCAGGAACGCCTCTACCGTGCTTTTGAGGTCGGCAAAGCTGACATTCTTTTCGACCAGCAGCCCTTCTACCTGATGAAACATGGGCGTATGGGTCATGTCCGAATCGCAACGATAGACGCGACCGGGGCAGATCATTCTGAATGGCGGCTCGGAAGCTTCCATGGTACGAATCTGCACCGGTGAAGTATGGGTGCGTAATAAAGTGCCGGGGTCAAAATAGAAGGTATCGTGCATGGCACGGGCCGGATGGTGACCAGGGATGTTCAGGGCTTCGAAGTTGTGATAATCGTCTTCAATTTCCGGCCCCTGCTCCACCGTATATCCGGCCTTGGCAAAAAACTGTTCAATTCGCTGCAAAGTGCGGGTGACCGGATGTAAACCACCCAGATCCTGTCCTCTTCCCGGAAGCGTGACGTCTATGGACTCGCTGGCGAGCTTCTGATCAACCGCAGCTGTTTCCAGGTCGTCTTTCCGGGCCGTTATAGCCTCCTGCACTCGAGCCTTGACATCATTGATTTTCTGGCCTGCTGCCGGGCGCTCATCTGCCGAGAGCTGGCCAAGAGACTTCAACTGCTGAGTGAGTACACCTTTCTTACCCAGGTAATCCACCCGCACCTGATCAAGTGTCTGTAAACTATCTGCCTGCTGAACCGCTGCCAGGCCATCTTCAACAAGTTGATCCAGGTTTTCCATTGACCCTGCTCCAGTCAGAATTCGAGGCATTGCAGGCAACACCCCGGAATAAATCAAGCCAAAAAAATAGGGGAAGAGCACGCTCTTCCCCTATTAACGAGTACTCTAGATAGCAGCACTCAACCGATCATAAATCGATGAAAGAGCTTAAGCCGTCAGTGACGCCTTTGCCTTTTCGACAACAGCGGAGAACGCTTGCTGCTCGTTCATGGCCAGATCAGCCAGAACCTTACGATCGATTTCAACGTTTGCTTTCTTCAGGCCAGCAATCAAACGGCTGTATGACAGGCCGTTGGCGCGGGCACCCGCGTTGATACGGGCAATCCACAGTGCGCGGAATGCACGCTTGCGGTTACGACGGTCACGATACGCATACTGACCGGCTTTGATAACCGCCTGTTTGGCAACACGGTAAACACGGCTACGAGCACCGTAGTAACCTTTGGCCTGATTTAGAATCTTCTTGTGACGACGACGCGCGACGACACCACGTTTTACGCGAGGCATAGTTTAATCCTTCTCTTGTCCAGTATGCGCTTTACAGCGCGATCATACGCTTGACGGAAGCAACATCAGCTTTGGCAATCAGCTTGGTACCGCGGAGCTGACGCTTACGCTTTGGGCTCTTCTTGGTCATAATATGACTGGTGAAGGATTGCTTGTGCTTGAAGCCGTTGGCGGTCTTTTTGAACCGCTTGGTGGCCCCGCTTTTAGTTTTCATCTTGGGCATTTTTAAAACTCCGCATTCTCTTTTAAAAGTAATGTGTGAGCCTGAACGACAAATCCCCCGCAGATTACGGGGGAGACGTTACCCGGTCAGGTTCACTTCTTTTTGCGGGGCGCCACGACCATGGTCATCTGGCGGCCTTCCATTTTCGGCCGCTGTTCTACCTGGGCGAACTCTTCAATATCTGCTTCCACCCGGATCATGAGCGTCATACCGATTTCCTGGTGTGCCATCTCACGCCCCCGGAAGCGGATAGTGACTTTTCCGCGGTCCCCGTTATCAAGGAAACGTAACAGGTTGCGTAGTTTTACCTGATAATCCCCTTCTTCGGTGCCGGGCCGGAATTTTACTTCCTTCACCTGCACCTGTTTCTGCTTCTTCTTGGCAGCAGCTTTCGCTTTCTTCTCATCGAAGATTTTCTTGCCGAAGTCCATGATTTTACAGACGATCGGATCGGAATCCGTGATCTGAACCAGATCCAGAGAAGCTTCTTCCGCCTGCTTGAGGGCTTCCTCTATCGCAACGACGCCTACCTGATTACCTTCGGCATCGATCAAACGGACCTCTGTGGCTTGAATGTTCTCATTAATTGACGCGCGTGGAGCGCGCCCACCCCGATTCGTTCGCTGTTTAATAATCAGTTCTCCGTTTTGGTTCTGCTTTTGCGTTTGATTTCATCAGCCATCATGGCTTCAAACGCTTCCAGCGTCATGGTTCCGAGATCTTCACCTTTGCGGGTTCTCACCGCAACGGCGTTGTTTTCGACTTCTTTGTCGCCGACGACAACCAGATACGGAACCTTGTTAATAGTATGCTCGCGGATTTTAAAGCCGATCTTCTCGTTTCTCAAGTCAGCATTTACCCGAAAGCCTAAAGAATCCCATTTTTCTGCCAGATTTTCGCAATAATCGCGCTGATTATCAGTAATATTCAGCACCGCAATCTGAGTCGGGGCCAGCCAGGTCGGGAATGCCCCTTCATATTCCTCGATCAGGATGCCAATAAAGCGCTCGAAGGAGCCCAGAACTGCACGATGTAGCATAACCGGCGTACGGCGCTCGGAATTATCGGCTACATATTGCGCACCCAGACGGCCCGGCATGGAGAAATCCACCTGAATCGTACCGCACTGCCAAACCCGGCCGATGCAGTCTTTCAGTGAAAACTCAATTTTCGGTCCGTAGAAAGCACCTTCGCCTGGTAACAATTCCCAGTTCACGCCTTCACGATTGAGCGCTTTCTCGAGCGCGGCCTCAGATTTATCCCAAACCTCGTCAGACCCTACCCGTTTTTCCGGGCGAGTGGACAGCTTGTAGAGAATCTCGGAGAAGCCAAAATCTGCGTACACTTCATGTAGCAACTCGATGAACGCTGACACCTCGTCCTGAATCGCATTCTCTTCGCAGAAAATATGCGCATCATCCTGGGTAAATCCACGCACCCGCATCAATCCATGCAACGCGCCAGACGCCTCATTGCGGTGGCAGGAGCCAAATTCAGCCAGCCGCAAGGGCAAATCCTTGTAGCTTTTGAGGCCCTGATTAAACACCTGGATATGGCACGGGCAGTTCATCGGCTTGATGGCAAAATCATGTTTCTCGGATTCGGTGGTAAACATGTCATCACCGAACTTGTCCCAATGGCCGGACTTTTCCCACAATACGCGGGACACCACCTGGGGCGTTTTAATTTCCTGATAACCGTGCTTACGCAGACGGGCACGGAGATACTGCTCGATTTCCTGGTAGATAGACCAGCCATCCGGGTGCCAGAATACCATGCCTGGTGCTTCTTCCTGCATATGAAACAGGTTGAGCTTCTTGCCGATCTTACGGTGGTCGCGCTTCTCCGCCTCTTCAAGGCGGTTCAGATAGGCCTTAAGCTCTTTCTTGCTGCCCCAGGCGGTGCCGTAGACACGCTGCAGTTGCTCATTACTGGTGTCGCCGCGCCAGTAGGCACCGGCTACTTTAGTCAGCTTGAACGCTTTGAGCTTTCCGGTACTGGGCACATGGGGGCCACGGCACAAGTCAATAAAATCTCCCTGACGATAGAACGACAGAGGTTCCTCACCCGGAATGTCCTGAATGATCCTGACCTTGTATTCTTCCCCCATGCTGTGAAACAGCTTGATGGCCTCGTCCCGGGACATAATCGAGCGCGACACCGGAAGATCCTGCTTTGACAGTTCTTCCATGCGGGTTTCAATTCTGGCGAGGTCTTCATTGGTAAACGGACGATCATATTTGAAATCGTAATAGAAGCCGTTATCAATGACCGGGCCGATCGTCACTTGTGCGGAAGGGAAAAGCTCCTGAACAGCCATCGCGAGCAAATGGGCGGTGGAGTGGCGAATAACATCAACACCGTCTTCGTCGCGTTCGGTAACGATAGCGAGCTCTGCATCCTCTTCAATGCAATAACTTGTGTCCACAAGCTGGCCATTAACACGTCCGGCCAGAGCAGCTTTCGCAAGGCCAGCGCCGATATCGGCGGCAACATCATGAACAGAAACAGCTTCCGCAAAACTGCGGTGACTTCCATCAGGCAGGGTTACTACAGGCATTCAGAAAACTCCATCAGCGGTGATCCGTACGAGAGACCACATGTTCGCATAGATCGCGTTACAGTCGCGATTTGAAAGCACGACAGTCTATCAGCTCACCACTGATGATGCTATGTCAGGCGGCCGCTTCAGGCTTGGAAACAGGCTGATAGCCACCTTTGTCATCATCGGTTCGGCGTCGGAGTTGATTGAATGCCACCAGGCCCAGGAGCAACAGCGCCGGAATGAACATCCACTCCTTAGAGGGCCGCTCAAGTGGCACCTGAATCGCATCAATGGTCCAGCCAAACTGTATTCGGGCGTCCTCTGCCGGGCTATCAAACCGGACAAAATCAACCATCATGCGATCACCGTCGGGACTGAGTTCAAGCCCGGCCGCAAGCAGCCTGTCCTGTGCCGTCTCACCGGCCGGAACATCCAGCTCAAGGTAGGTTGAGACCTCACTGCCATCAATCGACATTCCCGACGCTTTGAGAATCATACTGCCATCCTCGGGAACCGTTTCGATATACTCCACAATTTGCGAACCTAGGCGCTCCTCATTAGGTGGATAGAGCATATCCCACCAATAACCCGGACGAAACAGCGTAAAGGTGATCAGCAGCAGGGCAAGGGTTTCCCAGATCCGGCTTTTGGTAAACCAATAACCCTGAGTTGCCGCAGAGAACACCAGTATGGCAGTGACTGCACTGGCGATGGTGACCATTAAATCCACCCATCCGGTCAAACCAATCAACAGCAACTGAGTATTGAAGATAAACATGAACGGCAGAATGGCCGTGCGGATATCGTAGGTGAAGCCCTGGATACCAGTGCGAATCGGGTCTGCACCCGAAATAGCAGCCGCCGCGTAAGCGGCCAGGCCAACGGGCGGCGTGTCGTCCGCCAGTATTCCGAAATAGAATACAAATAAGTGCACCGCAATCAGTGGCACCAGCAGACCGTTCTGTGCACCCAGGGTGACGATAACCGGCGCCATCAAGGTCGATACCACAATGTAGTTGGCTGTGGTTGGCAGGCCCATACCCAGCAATAAGCTGATCAGCGCGGTAAATATAAGCATCAGCATCAGATTGCCGCCAGAGATGAACTCAACGAATTCGGTCATCACCAGCCCGACACCCGTCAAGGTTACCGTACCCACGACGATACCGGCAGTTGCCGTGGCGACACCAATGCCGACCATGTTCCGGCCACCCGTTGCAAGCGAGTGCAACAACTCCCGAAAACCTTCCGCTACTGCTGCCATTAAGGCGCCTGACTTACGGAAAAACACCTGCAGTGGCCGCTGGGTCAGGACAATAAAAATCATGAACAGCGTCGCCCAGAAAGCGGAAAGCTGCGGTGAAAAACGCTCGACTGTCAGACACCAGATCAGCACGACCACAGGCAGCAGAAAATAGAGACCTGTTTTCACCGTTGGACCGACCGGTGGCAAAGTATCCATTGCAGCGTTTGGATCATCCACTTCCAGTGGCGGAAACCTGGTTGAATAAGCCACCAGTCCTATGTAAATCGCAAGCACAATTGGCCCCAGGACCCAGGGCGCATAATCACCCATCACGGATTTAGTCCAGCCCACCCCGAAATAAACGAAAAGCGTCAACCCTATCAACCCTAGCAACAAAATAACCCAAGTCAGCATGCGCTGCGGCAGCGTGGGACGATCCAGGCGCTCAATGCCGCGCATCCTGAGCTTACACGCTTCGAGGTGAACGATGTAAATCAGTGCGATATACGAAATCAGTGCCGGCAAAATCGCGTGCTTGATAACCTCGAGGTAGGAAACACCAACGTACTCCACCATCAGGAAGGCAGCCGCGCCCATGATGGGCGGAGTCAACTGTCCGTTGGTCGACGCAGCCACTTCAACAGCGCCCGCCTTGATGGCCGGAAAACCTACACGCTTCATGAGAGGAATGGTGAAAGTGCCGGTTGTCACAACGTTTGCTATGGAAGATCCCGATATAATACCGCTAAGCCCACTCGACACAACGGCGGCTTTTGCAGGCCCTCCGCGCATATGCCCGAGCATGGCATAGGCAATCTTGATGAAGTAATTTCCGGCGCCCGCTTTTTCGAGCAAGGCACCGAATAGCACGAACAGGAAAACAAAACTGGTGGACACCCCCAATGCAACACCGAATACGCCTTCAGTGCCCAGCCATTGATGCGAGGCCAGCTTGCTCAGACTTGCGCCCTTGTGAGCAATCACATTCGGCATGTAAGGGCCCGCCAGGGAGTAAAAAATAAACACTGCCGCGACAACGGCCAGGGGCAAACCCAGAGAACGACGAGTTGCTTCCAGCAGCAGTACAATACCACCCAGGGCCACCACGATATCTCTCGTAAGGGGCGCTCCGGGACGACCGGAAAGCTGTTCGTAAAACAGGTATAAATAAGCTGCCGAAAATGAGGCAAGCAGCGCCAGCACCCAGTCGAATATGGGTACATGCTCCTTGTGTCTGCCCTTGAACATCGGGAAGGCAGTGAAAGCCAGGAAAGTAGCGAAAGCAAGATGAATGGAGCGGGCTTCGGTGGAGTTTAATATTCCGAACTCAAATATAAAAGGTAATGGTGACGCTATCCAAAGCTGAAAAAGCGACCAGCAAAGCGGAACCACAAACAACAGGGTAGCTGCCGGCCCGGTGAGCGTCCGCCCGCCCGTCTCGGTCTGAAGTACCTGGCTAATCTTGTTGACGTCCGCGGGTCCGGAGGCAGTAGGCTCAACATTGGCCATATTGAAGTCCTGCTTTTACTACGGTGAGAAACACAAAATGGCCGGGCAAGTACTGGTCCTGCCCAGCTTTGGTTGAGACAGACTTACTTCAGCAAACCCGCTTCTTTGTAGTATTTCTCGGCACCTGGGTGCAGAGGTGCACTCAGAGCATCAGAAACCATTTCAGATTTTTCGAGGTTTCCAAACGCCGGATGCAGGCGTTTAAAGCTGTCAAAGTTCTCGAAAACGGCCTTAACAACCTCATAGACCACGTCGTCTGCTACGTCAGTGGAAGTAACAAAAGTTGCCGCAACGCCGAAGGTTGTGGTGTCTTCATCGTTGCCGCGATACATGCCAGCCGGAATGGTAGCAACACGATAGTATGGATTATCATCTACCAACTTTTTGGTGGCTTCGTTATCCACATTCACCAGTACGCTGTCACAGGACGTTGTTGCTTCCTTGATTGAGCCGGACGGGTGGCCGACCGTGTAGAAGAATGCATCGATGTTCCCATCACACAAGGCTTGAGACTGCTCAGCCGCCTTCAGCTCGGCCGCCAGGGAAAACTTGTCCATGGTCCAGCCCATCTCCTTCATCAACACTTCTGCGGTGGCACGCTGACCGGAACCGGGATTGCCGACGGAGACTCGCTTACCTGCCAGGTCTTCAAAATTCTTGATCTGTGACTCCTTGCTGGCCACCACGGTGAATGGCTCCGGGTGAAGGGAGAAAACTGCTCTCAGCTTCTCGTTTTTACCGTCACTCTCGAACTGACTGGTGCCATTGTAAGCGTGAAACTGCCAGTCCGACTGAGCCACCGCCAGATCCAGCTCTCCCTGGCGAATAGCATTGAGGTTATAGATCGACCCGCCAGTGCTTTCAACGGAACACCGGATACCGTGTTCTTTGCGATCCATGTTCACCAAGCGGCAAATTGCACCGCCCGCAGGATAGTACACACCGGTAACACCACCGGTACCGATGGTGACAAAACGCTGTTCTTCTGCGGATACGGCAGCGGAGCCAGCCACCAGGCTGATAGCTCCAGCGAGCGCCAATGTTGTTAGTCCAGATCGAAATGCCATGAGATAGTCCTTATTTCTTGGTTTTATTTCGTTGCCTGTTGTTACATACAGACACGCAGATCGTTCACATAAGAACATAGTCCAAAACGACCACAAAATAAAGCATGGTTTAATTCGCTAACTACATGAAGCAGCATAAAAAAAGCCCGCATAAGCGGGCTTTTTCATCAACTATTAAGATTGTTTTGCGCGGGCTCTCTCAAGCATCTTGTCCGGACGCAGGAGGAACCTTGCCAATGCCGGCAACAGCCAAATGGCGCCAATCATATTCCAGAGGAACATGAAGAACAGCAGAAAGCCCATATCCGCCTGGAATTTAATGGGTGAGAATATCCAGGTGACTACACCGAGGCCCAGTGTGACGCCGGTGAACACGACCGCTTTACCGGTTGAGCGCAACGTTTCGAAATAGGCTTCCTGAAGCGACTTACCTTCCAGAATGTACCTTTCAAGCTTGCTGTAGATATAGATACCGTAATCCACACCAATCCCCACACCAAGCGCAATCACCGGCAGGGTGGCCACCTTAATACCGATACCGGATACCGCCATAATGGCCTCACACAAAATCGAGGTAAGCCCCAGCGGAATCACAATACAGGCCACTGCGCGAATCGAGCGGAAGGTCAGGAAACACAGCAAACTCACAACGCCATAGACGAAGATGAGCATCATGTTCTTGGCGCCCGAAATCACGTCATTGGTTGCTGCTTCGACACCTGCGTTACCAGCCGCGAGCAGGAAGGTGTGCTCTTCATTACTATGCTTCTGAGCAAACTCTTCAACCCGTTCGACTGCGGAGTCCAGTGTCTCTGCTTTGTGGTCTTCGAGAAATACCAATACCGGGGTCAGGCTGCAGTTGGTGTTGATGAGTCCGGCCGGTGCCTCACGGATCGATGCGTTGATAATGGTCTGGTTGCGGGAGATTTCAAACCACTTCCAGTTACCTTCGTTAAGTGCTTTAGTCACCGCCTTGGACACATCCGCCAGCGATACCGAGGACTGCACACCCGGAGTGTTCTGGAGTTCCCACTGCAGTTGGTCCATAGCGCGCAACACATTGTATTGGGTGCATTGCTCAACCGGCGTTTTCACCATCACCACGAGTACATCAGCACTGGTGGAATAGTTGTCGATGATAAACGCATTATCCAGGTTATAAGGGGAGCCCGCGCGCAGCTCAGGTGCGCCCTGATCAAGGTCACCGACTTTCAGATCCTGCTTGTAATAGAGGCCCAGGCCCAGGCCGATCACCGCAATCAACAGTGAGATAGGAGCCACACTGGGGTGCGCAAAGTACGACATGAGACGCCATTTACGATCCTGTTTCTCACCATGATTCTGGACGTGCCTGACGCCGCCTTTGGTAATCCCGATATACGACATGATAACCGGATGCAGTACCAGATTAGTGACGATAACGATGGCAACGCCCACACCAGCAGCTACGGCCAGGTCTTTGATGACATCAATTTCGATAAACAACAGGGTAAGGAAGCCAAAAGCATCTGAAATCAATGCCAGCATACCGGGGATATAGAGTGCCCTGAACGCCAGGCGTGCAGCGGTATTGGGGTCAAAGCCTTTGGCCGCTTCTACCGCCATGGCATTAACCACCTGTACTCCGTGACTTATCCCGATCGCAAATACCAGGAAGGGCACCAGCACCGAGTATGGGTCAAGACCATAACCCAGGAGTTTCAGAATACCGAGCTGCCAGAACACCGCCACGATCGATGCAAATACCGGAACCAACGTGCCGGCGATGCAGCGCGAGTACCAGAACAGCAGCACAGTGGTCAGCAGAATAGTGATACCGGCGAACCAGGCAATGGACCCAATACCCTCGATCAGGTCACCCACTTTCTTTGCAAAGCCGACAATGTGGATGTCGATATTCGGATTCTGAGCTTCGTACTTCCCGCGGATTTTCTCTTCCAGCGCCCGTGAGAAAGAGGCATAGTCCAGTGGTTTTCCGGTGCTGGGATCAGTTTCGTAAAGCGGCGCATATACGATGGTGGACTTGAAGTTATCAGCAACCAGACGGCCAACTTCACTCGACCTCAGGATATTCTGACGAAGCGCCTCCAGGCTTTCACGGCTGCCGTCGTAGGTGTCCGGAATCACTGTTCCGCCTTGAAATCCCTGCTCTGTGACCTCCACCCAACGGACGTTGGGTGTCCAGAGTGATTTGAGACCCGAGCGATCAACACCGTTCAAATAGAAAACCTCGTCGGTAATCTGCTTGAGCGTCTCCATATATTCTTTGGTAAAAATATCGCCATCTTCCACTTCCACAGCGATACGCACGAAGTTACCCAGATTTTCCAGGTCATCCCTGTGATCAAGCATATTGACGATGTAAGGATGCTCGAGCGGAATCATCCGTTCAAAACTGGCATCCGGCTGGATTTTTATCGCGTTGTAACCGAGAAACAGCGTCAGGAACAAAAACGCTATGAGTATGATGGCCCGGTTGTTAAATATAATCCGCTCAAGAAACGGCTCGGCTTTCGGCGTTGTTAAGTAATGCTCGCCCTTGTCGTGCTTCGGGTTGGACATTCAATGACCCTCTTAATTCATTCTGTCGTTGCCACACAGGGCGTGATTAAAGATTTTTTCCGAGTGCGTCCGCCGTCACTACACCGCTCTCACCCATCAGGAGGAGCCGGTTTTCGGCTACCGGTAAAACAGTCATCAGGCCTTCCCGGTTGCTGCGGAAATAGCTGCGAAAGCTCTCGCCGCCGTCTGTGCTCGACAACACCACACCCCCGTTACCAACCAGCACTATACGACCGTCCCCAGCAACGGTGCCGCCATTCAGGGTTGCTCCGGCCTCGTTGGTGATGGTCGTCCAGCTGCGACCAAGGTTTGTAGACAGCAAAATGTTACCTCTCAACCCGTAAGTGAGGATTTCATTGACATTCCCTGTTCCAATCACGCCAAAAAGAGAGCCTGTGTATGGGCTTTCCTGTGCCTCCCAGGTGTCACCGTTATCGGTGGACACAAGTATTAGACCCGCCTCTCCCACGATGACCAGCCCGCCGCCAGTCACATCAGTGATGCTGTTGAGGTGGTAGCCAGAGGGATTAGCCACCTGATCAGACCAGTCACGCCAGCTTTCGCCACCGTCAGTGGTGCGGAAGATCATTCCGTAGGCCCCTATCACAAAGCCGTGGCCGGCATCTTCAAACCAGACGTCCAACATCGGGTTTACCGGCCCGATGTCCAGGTCGGCTTTCATGTTCTCGAGTGTGAAGTACACGTCATCAAGCGCCCATTCAAGATCTTCCCGATCTTCCTCCGGCGCCTCTTCCAATTCCGCCTCAAGAACCTCGATACGCTCTTCCTTGGCTTCTATGGAAAGCTCAGAAGCCCGAATGCCATCAAGCTGAATCGTCCAGGTTTCACCAGCGTCCGACGAGTGCATGACCACACCACTATGGCCCACCGCCCAACCGTCAGTAGGGGTGCCAAAATCAATGGCTGTCAGGGTAACTGAAACAGGCACTTCGGCCTGAACCCAGGATTTGCCGTCATCATCCGAATAGATAATATGGCCACGCTCGCCCACTGCGACGAGTCGCTCTCCTGCGACCGCGACGTCATTGAGCAGATACTCCGTCGCCAGGGTTGTTTCTCGTGCCGGTGTCTCCAGCAAATCCCCGACAGCAAAGGCAGCAGGTGCCACCATTACCAGAGAAATGCCCAGGCAAACCGCTCCGATTGTCTTGCGCGTTAACCTTGTAGCCATTCAGATTGCCTTCATGTTGTGTTGATTCATTTTCTTTAGAAGCCCGATTCTCAGGAACCTCACAATACAAATGCCAGCACCCGTCAGAGTGCCAGCATTAGCTGCGTTAGCAATGATTTCATTAATTCACATTATCCTGTATCCGAACGTCCTGAAACTTAGCGAACGCTCCTGCGCCGGAGAGATGCCGGTGAGAAATACCGCTTGTTTGGCACATCGTCCGTGAATACCCGCGTCTGGGGTTCCTCGGTATCCAGCCCCTGCACGTGATATCGACGAGCCTGGAGGTCATGAAACACCTCGATCGCAGTCCACACACCGGGCAGTTCATAATAGTTCTTCAGGACGCCCATACTGACCCGCCAGAGTTCGCCACGGCCATCATACTGATCCAGCAACACTGTGTTCCAGCTATCGGCATCAACATAGAACCGACGTTTGCCATAGATATGGCGTTCGCCATCTTTCAACGTTGCCTCCACGACGTGAACGCGGTGCAATTCCCAACGGATGAGGTCTGGATTGACGTGGGAAACACCCAGAATCTCGGAGTACGGCAGACCTTTCTTGCCAATTTCATAGTTGTTATAGGGGATATACATTTCCCGCATGCCTTCGTACTGCCAGTTGTATCGATCAAGCGCACCGTTGAACATATCGGTATCGTCGGCAGTTCGCAGGTTATCAGCCGCAGCAATCGGGGAGTCATAACCCAGATTCGGCGCGCGCCTTACACGACGCTGGCCCGCATTATAGCCCCACCCGTTACGAGGATTGATAATCTGGTTCAGGGTTTCGTGGACCAGAATGGCGCCCCCGGCAAGCCGTGGAGGAGACTGGGTAAACGAGAGGTAGTAGAAGATGATGTTATCAAGTTCGGCCTCGCTACCCTCCGGGTTATAGAAGTTAAAAAACGCTTCCTGCTGGGACGTGACCAGCGAATATTCTCCGTTCTGCTGGACGGCTACTTCGCTGGAACGACGGGTGATGGAAATACCCCGCCAGCGAGTCAGGTGATTCCAGATGACTTGCCAGGCCTTTTCTTCATTGTTGCCATGCAGAATCGGGAACGGATAACCACCATAAGCGCCGTCCAGGCCTTCGCCCTGACCTACAATTGAGGCATTGGTGGCATTTTTCAGGGTATTCCTGGCCACAAATTCGGGTACTGCGTGGGTTCTTCGAGTCTGATAGACCGGCACATTGAAGCTCGCCGGATAGGTCTCGAGCAGTGCCTCTACACCGTCTGACAGGAATTTACTATATTGCTCGGCGTTGCGGGCATTGATGGTGAAGAGTACTTCGTCATTAGGGAACGGATTAATATGGTGCTGCCCTGAACCGGCATAACCGGCTGGAGCCTTCGTAAGCCCGCCGGTCCACGCGGGTATCGTGCCAGCGTCGTTGCCTGCTTTCAAAGAACCGAACGGGGTGAGCTCGTTGCCAAGGCGCGCGGCTTCGTTGGCGGAAACTGCCGCCATTACCGGAGAGGCTGCCACAGAGAAAGCGATAACGCTGCCCAAAAGCCAATTCTTTTTGATTGTCATTATTTACAACCCTAGATGCATCTGAAAGCCTTGAAGGCTTCTCATTATTGTAATTACCAAGGTCAGAGATTAGCTGATTGGGCAGTATTGTCCATCGACCGAAAGTGCGATTTTGTATCCAAAGGCTACAAACCACCGGGCCGAACGGCCCGGTAGAAACGGTAGTTAACCCCATCCAGGGCCGCTCAAAAATTCAGTCGGCGAGGCTCTTATGTACTACTTCATAAACGTCCGGTGACAGAGAGGGTTTGTCACGCACCGATTCCAACGCTGCTTTCATACCGTTCCGGTAGGTGTCTGCGTACTGCCGCCAGCGAGTCAAAGGCGCTACCAGACGGGCGGCAATTTGCGGATTACTGTCGTCGAGGCGAATAATATGACGGGCCAGGAATTCATAACCAGACGCATCCCGGGCGTGGAAGTTGATCAGGTTCTGCCCCGCAAACACGCCAACCACCGCCCGGATCTTGTTCGGATTTTTCCAGTCGAATGCCTGGTGTTCAAGCAGCGCATTCACGGCTTCAAGACCACCCGCTTTCGGACTGCCGGCCTGCACGGAGAACCATTGTTCGACCACCTGTGGGTCATGCTGCCATTGCTGGTAGAAGTCCGCCAACACCCGGGCCCGGTCATCTTCGAAATCAGAATTGACGAACGCCCTGAGTGCGGCGGACTGATTCGTCATATTTCCGGCTTCCCGGAACTGTTTCAGCGCCAGCACACGCCCTTCCTCGTCGTTGATCTGCAGCAACCAGCCGAGCGCGGAATTCCGCAATGTCCGTCGGGTCATCGCTTCCGGAGTCGGTTGATAGGGGCCAGAATCCGAATTGCGGTGGTAGCAGGCCACCAGTTCTTCCCGCAGACTCAAGGCAAGGTGGTTGAGCACTCGGGTACGAGCTTCACAAATGCCCTGCACCTCAGCGGCGTCATTAAGTTCGAGCAGGTACGCCTCACTGGGAAGCTGAAGCATTTTGGCAACCATTGCCTGATCCAGGCCTGAATCGGTCAGCAGGTGCCCATAAGCGGCCACTAGCCGCGGTTCAACCGGCGTTTCACAGGACTGCCCTACCAGCGACTGGATCACATCAATCGCCAGACGCTGGCCCGCATCCCAACGATTAAATCCGTCAGAATCGTAATTCATCAAGAACATCAACTGGTCCCGGGTCCAGGCATAGCGAACCCGGACAGGCGCGGAGAAATTCCTGAGCAGGGACGGCACTGGCCGGGCATCAATATCATGGAACTCGAAGGTGTGTTCGGCTTCGGTGAGTTCAAGCACGCGTTCAGTGGGAGCCTCATTTCCGGATTCGCCGAGCTTCAGAGCCAGGTCTTCGCCTCGCTGATTCAGAAGGCCCACTGCAAAGGGAATGTGCTGTGGTTTCTTGTCGCGCTGCCCTGGGGTATCGGGAATCTGCTGACGAATGCTCAGTCGATAGATTTTACGTTCGGCATCGTATTCGTCCTCAACGGAAATCACCGGGGTGCCAGCCTGCTCGTACCAGAGGCGGAACTGGGTCAGATCACGCCCACTGGCATCTTCCATAGCCTTGACAAAATCATCGGTCGTAACAGCCTGGCCATCGTGTCGCTCGAAATAAAGGTCGCTGCCTTTACGGAACAGTTCAGGGCCAAGCAGCGTGTGGATCATGCCAACAACTTCGCAGCCCTTCTCATAAATGGTCAGAGTGTAAAAATTGGTGATCTCCATATAAGACGCTGGCCGCACCGGATGCGCCATCGGCCCCGCATCTTCAGCAAACTGGGCGGTGCGCAACAATGTGGCATCCTCGATACGCTTGACCGTAGCCGACCCCATATCCGATGAAAACTGCGAATCACGGAATACCGTGAAACCTTCCTTGAGGCTGAGCTGAAACCAGTCACGACAGGTAACCCGGTTGCCCGACCAGTTGTGAAAGTACTCGTGGGCGACGATAGCCTCAATGCGCTGGTAGGCGGCATCGGTTGCGGTATCGGAACTGGCAAGCACGCAGGACGAATTGAAAATATTCAATCCCTTGTTCTCCATGGCGCCCATATTAAAATCATCGACGGCGACGATCATAAAGATATCAAGATCATACTCCCGCCCATAAACCTCTTCGTCCCAGCGCATGGCGCGCTTCAGAGAATCCAGCGCATGCTCGCATTTTTCGCTGTTGCGCGGCTCAACATACATCCGCAGGTCGATTTCGCGCCCGGACATGGTAGTGAAGCGGTCTTTCTTTTCGATCAGATCACCGGCTACCAGTGCAAACAGGTAGCTGGGCTTCGGGAACGGATCTTCCCAGGTAACAAAGTGCCGGCCATCGTCCAGCTCACCACGCTCCACATCATTTCCGTTCGACAGCAGAATTGGATAGCGTGTCTTATCGGCTTCAATCCGGGTGCTGAAACGTGCCATTACGTCGGGACGATCCGGGAAGAACGTGATACAGCGAAAGCCCTGAGCCTCACACTGGGTACAGAACATACCCGAAGACTTATACAAACCCTCAAGCCGGGTATTATTCTGAGGCTCTATCCAGGTAACGATGGTCAGGCTGAATTCATCCGACACCTCACGCACAATCAGCTTGTCG